>NZ_RZQT01000269.1:0-1746 GCF_003998485.1 Mesorhizobium sp. M7A.F.Ca.CA.001.04.2.1 | reverse complement strand
CTATGGACAGACTGGGAGACGCGCACGGTGTAGCGGCTCACATCGTCATACTGCACCTACGCCACACACCGGCCGGACCTGATCCGGCTTTATGAGCATTGGGCTTTGTCAGTTGCCCAAGCGTGATGGCTTTCGCGACGCGGCGCGCCTCAGGAACTGAGCCGCGTCCAGGTCGAAACGCGGGAAAGAAAGACAGGAAACAGAATGGCCGATCAATTCGCAACGGACGTCATTGCCCTGATCAAGAAACGCGCCGAGTCGGAGAGCGGTGAGGGAATGCCTGCGTCATTCGTCGGCGAGATAACAATCGCCACGGAACTGGACGCGCTCGGGTTTGATTCGCTGGGTTTGGCGGACGTCCTCTGGGATGTGGAGCAGGCCTACGGCATCAAGATCGACATGAACACGGCCGATGCCTGGTCCAATCTCAAGAATGTCGGCGACGTCGTGGAAGCCGTCCGCGGCTTGCTTGCGAAGGAGGCTTGAATGCACAGGCGCGTCGTTATCACCGGAGTGGGCGGCCTGTGCGGACTGGGCACCGACGCCGCCTCTATGTGGAAAGAGATGCGCGAAGGCCGCTCCGCCATCGGCCCGATCGCCAATTCCGAGCTTCATGACCTGGAGGGCATGACCGGCGCTGAGATCAAGGCGCTGCCCCAGCACGACATCAACCGGGGGCATCTCATCTCCATGGACCGCTTCAGCTTGCTCGCCGTGCTTGCAGCGCGCGAAGCCATGCGGCAGGCCGGACTTTCCTGGGACGAGGGGAATGCCCATCGCTTCGGCGCGACAGTGGGCGTCGGATTTACCGGTTCATACGCAACAGAACAAACTTACCGCTCACTGCTTTTGGGTAGCGCAATCCGTGCTGAACTCTTCACTGGAGTAAAGGTGATGCCCAGCGCCGCTTCCGTCCATCTTAGCTTGAGCCTCGGCTTGCGCGGGCCGGTCTTCGGGGTGACCTCCGCATGTGCCTCGGCCAACCATGCGATCGCCTCGGCGGTGGACCAGATCAAGCTGGGCCGGGCCGACGTAATGGTTTCCGGAGGCAGCGACGCACCCTTCGCATGGGGCGTGCTGAAAGCATGGGAAGCAATGCGCGTGCTTTCACCCGATACCTGCCGGCCCTTCTCCGCCGATAGGAAGGGCCTGGTGCTGGGCGAGGGTGCGGGCATGGCCGTGCTGGAAAGCTACGAGCATGCCACGAGGCGTGGTGCCACAATTCTTGCCGAGATCGCCGGCGTCGGCCTTTCCGCCGATGCCTTCCACATTGCCGCGCCATCTGTCGAGGGGCCAGCGTCGGCGATGCGCGCCTGCCTTGCCGATGCCGGGCTGAATGCCGAGGACGTCGACTACCTCAACGCGCACGGCACCGGTACCAAAAGCAA
Source organism: Mesorhizobium sp. M7A.F.Ca.CA.001.04.2.1 (assembly GCF_003998485.1). NCBI lineage: Bacteria > Pseudomonadati > Pseudomonadota > Alphaproteobacteria > Hyphomicrobiales > Phyllobacteriaceae > Mesorhizobium > Mesorhizobium sp. M7A.F.Ca.CA.001.04.2.1. The sequence continues at coordinate 358 of NZ_RZQT01000269.1, read as the reverse complement.
TGATCAGACTGAAACGGCGGCGATCAAGCGTGTGTTTGGAAACCACGCTTATTCGATGTCCATCTCTTCCACCAAGTCCACGCACGCGCATTGCCTCGGCGCAGCGAGCGCGCTTGAAATGATCGCCTGCGTGATGGCAATCCAAGAGGACGTCGTGCCGCCGACCGCCAACTATCGCGAGCCAGATCCCGCTTGCGACCTCGACATCACACCCAATGTGCCGCGCGAGCGCAAGGTGCGCGTCGCCATGAGCAACGCCTTCGCCATGGGCGGTACGAACGCAGTTCTGGCATTCAGGCAGGTGTAGAAGCCATGCAAGACGCCTCATTTGAGGTCACCTGTCGTATCTAGCTGCTTG
>NZ_RZQT01000268.1:0-1840 GCF_003998485.1 Mesorhizobium sp. M7A.F.Ca.CA.001.04.2.1 | reverse complement strand
GGTGGGAGGTGCGCTACGAGGATGCTACGCCGAGCCGCATCCTGACGACGGCAAACGAGATTCATATCCCTGCCGGCGAGCCGGTGCGGCTGCTTTTGACCTCGACCGATGTGATCCATTCCTTCTGGATCCCAAGCTTGGCCGGCAAGCTCGACCTTATCCCGGGCCACATGAACGTCCTGGATATCAAGGCGGACAAGCCAGGCGTCTACCGTGGTCAATGCGCTGAATTCTGCGGTGCGCAGCACGCCAACATGGGCACCTTCATCATCGCCGAGCCGCGCCCGAAATTCGATGCCTGGCTGAACGACCAGTTGCAGCCGGCCGGCGCGCCGGCGAGCGGCGAAGCCAAGGTCGGTGCGGACCTGTTCCTCAAACGCCCCTGCGTGATGTGTCACAGGATCGGGGGGACGCCGGCCGGCGGAACGGTGGCTCCCGATCTCACCCACATAGCCAGCCGGCAGACGCTCGCTGCCGGGACCTTGACGATGAGCCGCGGCAATCTCGCCGCCTGGATAGCCGACCCGCAAGGCATCAAGCCCGGCTCCCACATGCCGGTGGTGGAGCTCAGCGGCGATGAGCTCAATGCCGTGATCGCCTATCTCGAGGGTCTGAAATGAGCAGCGCGGATCTCACAAGCCAACGCGACCTGCCGCCGGAGCGCAAGGTATCTGCAAAAGGCGACATCGCGCCCGAGCATGACGGACCGCGCGACACCGGCATGGATGATGCCGGCCTGCATCGCTGGCTCGAGCGCACCTGGCGGACGCCATCCGGTATCGTCGGAGCCTTGTCGAGCGTCGATCACAAGGTGATCGCACGACGCTATTTGATCACCGCTTTCGTGTTCCTTGGTCTTGGCGGCCTCAACGCTGTCGTCATGCGCATCCAGCTTTCTGGACCGCAACGCGGGCTGATCGGGCCCGACCTCTACAATCAGCTGTTCACCATGCATGGCGTCACGATGATGTTTCTGTTCGCCGTGCCCATCGTGCAGGCGACCGGGATCTACCTGGTGCCGCTGATGGTCGGCACCCGCAACATCGCGTTTCCGCGCCTGAACGCGTTCAGCTACTGGGTCTACGTCTCGGGCGGCGCTTTCGCCTGGGTGTCCTTCGCCCTCAACATGGCCCCTGATGTGGGCTGGTTCGCCTACGTGCCGCTGTCCGGCCCCGAATTCGCACCGGGCAAGCGGGCTGACGTCTGGGCGCAGATGATCACCTATACCGAAGTGTCGTCACTGGCCGTCGCGGTGGCGACCATCGTCACGGTCTTCAAGCAGCGAGCCCCCGGCATGTCGCTGGACAAGATCCCGCTCTATGTCTGGGCGATGCTGGTCACTTCCTTCGTCGTCGTCTTCGCGATGCCGGCGGTGATGATCACCTCGACTTTCCTGATCCTTGACCGGCTGGTTGGCACGCACATCTTCAACCCGGCCGAAGGTGGGGATGCTCTGCTGTTCCAACACCTCTTCTGGTTCTTCGGCCATCCGGAAGTTTACATCATCTTCCTGCCGGCGACGGGCATGGTGTCCTCGATCATTCCTGTTTTCGCCAGGCGACCGACATTCGGTCATCTCGGGCTGGTCCTGTCGCTGATCGCGGTCGGCTTCCTTTCGTTCGGGCTTTGGGTCCATCACATGTTCGCCACCGGCCTGCCAAAGCTTGGCGCCAGCTTCTTCACCGCATCCAGCATGATGATCGCCATCCCGAACGGCGTACAGATCTTCTGCTGGCTGGCAACATTATGGGACGGCAGACCGGTGATCCGAACTCCGTTGCTGTTCGTCTTCGGCTTCTTCTTCATCTTCGTCATCGGCGGGCTGACGGGCGTGATGCTC
>NZ_RZQT01000267.1:0-1855 GCF_003998485.1 Mesorhizobium sp. M7A.F.Ca.CA.001.04.2.1 | reverse complement strand
CAAGAAAGCTGCCTGACCTCATTTTCTCCGAACGAACTGGATAAAAATCATGTCTGCCAAGGAAATAAAATTCTCCACCGACGCGCGCGACCGCATGCTGCGCGGCGTCGAGATCCTCACCAATGCGGTGAAGGTCACGCTCGGCCCCAAGGGCCGCAACGTCATCATCGACAAGGCCTATGGCGCGCCGCGCATCACCAAGGACGGCGTCACCGTCGCCAAGGAAATCGAGCTTGCCGACAAGTTCGAGAACATGGGCGCCCAGATGGTGCGCGAAGTGGCCTCGAAGACCAACGACCTCGCCGGTGACGGCACCACCACCGCCACGGTGCTGGCCGCCTCGATCCTGCGCGAAGGCGCCAAGCTGGTTGCCGCCGGCATGAACCCCATGGATTTGAAGCGCGGCATCGACCAGGCGGTTTCCGCCGTGGTCAAGGAAATCCAGGCGCGCGCCAAGAAGGTCAAGTCGTCGGCCGAGATCGCACAGGTCGGCACCATCGCCGCCAATGGCGATGCCAGCGTCGGCGAGATGATCGCCAAGGCGATGGACAAGGTCGGCAATGACGGGGTCATCACCGTCGAGGAAGCCAAGACCGCAGAGACCGAACTCGACGTCGTCGAAGGCATGCAGTTCGACCGCGGCTATCTCTCGCCCTATTTCGTCACCAATGCCGACAAGATGCGCGTCGAGCTGGAAGAGCCCTACATCCTCATCCACGAGAAGAAGCTCGGCAATCTGCAGGCGATGCTGCCGATCCTCGAAGCGGTGGTGCAGAGCGGCAGGCCGCTGCTGATCATCTCCGAGGACGTCGAGGGCGAGGCCTTGGCGACGCTGGTCGTCAACAAGCTGCGCGGCGGCCTCAAGGTCGCGGCCGTCAAGGCGCCGGGCTTCGGCGATCGCCGCAAGGCGATGCTGGAAGACATCGCCGTGCTCACGTCGGGCCAGATGATCTCGGAAGATCTCGGCATCAAGCTTTCTGCAGGTGATGCTGCCGATCCTCGAAGCGGTGGTGCAGAGCGGCAGGCCGCTGCTGATCATCTCCGAGGACGTCGAGGGCGAGGCTCTGGCGACGCTGGTCGTCAACAAGCTGCGCGGCGGCCTCAAGGTTGCGGCCGTCAAGGCGCCGGGCTTCGGCGATCGCCGCAAGGCGATGCTGGAAGACATCGCCGTGCTGACATCAGGCCAGATGATCTCGGAAGATCTCGGCATCAAGCTTGAAAACGTCACCATCGAGATGCTCGGCCGCGCCAAGCGCGTGCTGATCGAGAAAGACACCACCACGATCATCGACGGTGCCGGCACCAAGGCGACGATCCAGGCGCGTGTCGCCCAGATCAAGGGCCAGATCGAGGAGACGACGTCAGACTACGACAAGGAAAAGCTGCAGGAGCGGCTGGCCAAGCTCGCCGGCGGCGTTGCCGTCATCCGCGTCGGCGGCGTCACCGAGTCGGAAGTCAAGGAAAAGAAGGACCGCATCGACGATGCGCTGAACGCCACCCGCGCGGCGGTCGAGGAAGGCATCGTACCCGGCGGCGGCGTGGCTCTGCTGCGTGCCCGCTCGGTGCTTGGCGGCCTGACCGGCGCCAATGCCGATGTCACGGCCGGCATCACGATCGTGCTGCGGGCGCTCGAAGCGCCGATCCGCCAGATCGCCGAGAATTCCGGCGTCGAAGGCTCTGTTGTCGTCGGCAAGCTCACCGACAGCAAGGATCACAATCAGGGTTTTGACGCCCAGAACGAGGTCTATGTCGACATGATCAAGGCAGGCATCGTCGATCCGGCGAAAGTGGTGCGCACCGCACTCCAGGATGCCGGTTCGATCGCAGCCCTTCTGATCACCGCCGAAGCGATGAT
>NZ_RZQT01000266.1:0-2168 GCF_003998485.1 Mesorhizobium sp. M7A.F.Ca.CA.001.04.2.1 | reverse complement strand
GGGTAGAACTTGACCGCGATGGTGCCCTTGCGGATCAGCGCGCGAATCTCGTCATTCGACGGCATCTTGCCTTCGAGGTAATTCTCAAGCGCCGTCTCGTCCATTTCGACGGCAGCCTCGATCATCTTCTCGCGGTATTCTTCGGCACGAGCCTTGAGGTCGTCCGGGATCTCGACGATATCCCAGGCAGCGCCCAGCGTCTCGTCGCGCCAGACCAGCGCGTTCATCTCGACGAGGTCGACAACGCCCTTGAACTCGGTCTCGGCACCAATCGGCAGCTGCATGACAACAGCATGCGCACCGAGGCGCGAGCCGATCATCTCGACCGAGCGATAGAAGTCGGCGCCGATCTTGTCCATCTTGTTGCAGAAGATCATGCGCGGAACGCGATACTTGTCGGCCTGGCGCCAGACGGTCTCGGTCTGCGGCTCAACACCGGCATTGGCATCGAGCAGTGCGATGGCGCCGTCGAGCACGCGCAGCGAACGCTCGACTTCGATGGTGAAGTCGACGTGGCCGGGGGTGTCGATGATGTTGAAGCGGTGCATCTTGCCGTCACGAGCCTTCCAGAAGGTCGTGGTCGCGGCGGACGTGATGGTGATGCCGCGCTCCTGCTCCTGCTCCATCCAATCCATGGTGGCAGCGCCGTCGTGGACTTCGCCGATCTTGTGCGACTTGCCCGTGTAGTAGAGGACGCGCTCGGTGGTCGTCGTCTTGCCGGCGTCAATATGCGCCATGATACCGAAATTGCGGTAGTCTTCGATTTTGTATTCGCGGGCCATCGTAGCTGCCTCTCAGTCTCGTTCGCGCTTTACCAGCGGTAGTGCGCGAAAGCGCGGTTGGCTTCAGCCATCTTGTGGGTGTCTTCACGCTTCTTGACAGCGGTGCCGCGGTTGTTGGCCGCGTCCATCAGCTCGCCGGAGAGGCGGTCGACCATCGTGGTCTCGTTGCGGTTGCGGGCCGCAGCAATCAGCCAGCGAATGGCCAATGCCTGGCGGCGCTCGGGGCGCACGTCGACCGGAACCTGGTAGGTGGCGCCGCCGACACGGCGCGAACGCACTTCCACATGCGGCGCGACATTGTCGAGCGCCTGATGGAAGACGGTGACCGGCTCCTGCTTGGTCTTCGACTGAACCTGGTCGAGCGCGCCGTAGACGATGGTCTCGGCGACCGACTTCTTACCGTCATACATGACGGCGTTCATGAACTTGGTGACGATCAGATCGCCGAACTTCGGGTCCGGATTGATCTCACGCTTTTCTGCACTGTGACGACGCGACATGGCTTTTGTCTCTCAATCTCATAGCCCGACGCACTCAAGGAGCGCCAAGGCCGGAAAATCTTATTTCGGACGCCCCTTACTTCGGGCGCTTGGCGCCGTACTTCGAACGGCGCTGCTTGCGGTTCTTCACACCCTGCGTGTCGAGCACGCCGCGGATGATGTGGTAGCGAACGCCCGGAAGATCCTTGACGCGGCCGCCGCGGATCATCACCACGGAGTGTTCCTGAAGGTTGTGGCCTTCGCCGGGGATGTACCCGATCACTTCAAAACCATTGGTCAGGCGGATCTTGGCCACCTTGCGCAGCGCCGAGTTCGGCTTCTTCGGCGTCGTTGTATAGACGCGCGTGCAGACGCCCCGCTTCTGCGGGTTCTGCTGCATGGCCGGGACCTTGTTGCGCTTCACCGGCGCAATGCGCGGCTTGCGGATCAGCTGGTTGACGGTAGGCATTAAACCCTCTTGTCTCTCAATTCCGTGTCTCGCCCGGTCAGGGCCGCTCAAAGCGTCATTTCCATACGCAAATTCGGGCCATAAACCGCGCCTCGCGGTCTTGCCCGAACAAAAGGCAGAGGAAGCGGAAGCCGCTTCGTGCACGCCGGAAATGTCTTTTCGCTCGTAAAACGAACCCTGTTTGAGGCAAACTCCAAAGCGTGTCGCTTCGGAAGGGAGAGCCTCACATCGGTTCTGACTGGGCGGCTTCTACCCGTAAGACCGCGGACCGTCAAGCCCGGAGCACCAAATATTGCGCGCCGACCAAGGCTTGGCAGCCATGCGAAAACCGGATGTAATTTTCTTTCGCATTTTTGCAAGAGCGAGGAAGAAAGTGACAAGCCTTCAGGCAAAGTGAGTGGGTTTGCGCTGTCGCGCGGCCTTGCTTCATGCGAAAAG
>NZ_RZQT01000265.1:0-2211 GCF_003998485.1 Mesorhizobium sp. M7A.F.Ca.CA.001.04.2.1 | reverse complement strand
GATCAGCCGGAACCAACTGATCCAGCGTTACCATCTCGAGCGCGGTCTGTTCAGGGGCGGGTCGCTTCAACATGACCCAGTGAATCAAAAACCCCCGGCAAATGCCAGGGGTTTGTCAGCAGCCTGAAAGCGCTGGCCTTGCGGTCAGCGCTTTTCTGTTTTGGGGCAGGGAAGCCCTTGGTTAGTTGGCAGTGCAGAAATGCTGTTCGCCGTCATTGCCGGTGAACGTGCCGGTACGGGAATTGAAGCTGCGGTAGCGGTCCGAGCAATATTCGTACCAGTCACGCGTCCACGGTTCGGCATAACGATTGGCGTAGACCACCCGCGGCTCCGCATAATAGCGGCGGACCGGGGCCGGGCGCACCACGACGTCACGATCGTAGTAACCGTCATCGTAGTAGCGGTCAGCGTCGGGCGGCGGGCGGTCATTGGCCAATGCGCCACCGATCAGCGCCCCGGCCGCGAGGCCGAGCACGCCGGCGGCAATGGCATCGCCATTGCCATGATGGCCATGATGACGGCGCCAGTCGCGCGCATTGGCGGCGGGCAAGGCCGTGAGCGTGGTGGCGGCCACGGCAGCGGCCAGGACGGCGGTTTTGAAAATTCGGTTCATGTCGGTCTCCTTCGTTCCGGCCCGTGCAGTTTCGGGGATGCGGTCCGGCTTTACCGAAGACTAATATGCGACCGTGGCTGAACGGGGGCTGAACGGATTTTAACGTGTTTATTCAAAACGGACGTCAAAAATCACAGGCTCTCAAGGGAGCGATCTGCCCGGGAGCGCCGGTTCGAAGCCGGCTCAGCCGACCGACAGGTTGACGGCCTTGGGACCCTTGCCGCGCTTATCCGGCTCGGTATCGAACGACACTTTCTGCCCATCCTCGAGGCCGGGAAGACCGGACGCCTGCACAGCTGAAATATGGACGAAAACATCCTTCGCGCCATCATCGGGCGTGATGAAGCCGAAGCCCTTGGCATGATTGAAGAATTTGACGGTGCCGGTCTGCGGCATGGGAAGCTCCTTTGTCCCATAAACTCCAGTCTCGGGCCGGCAAATGCCCGAGTGGAAATTTGTCCTTTATTTTAGCGTCATCGGCAAGAGAAAGTTTTGCGGGCGTCTAAAGCACGTTGCGGCATGCTTCGGGTCTTTGTTTTTATGCAAGTCGTTGCCCAGAACCCGGCCGCTTGGGCGACATCACTGGCCCGCGCCTTCGATAAGGAAAAGGCGCGACGAAGATCGCCGCGCCTTTCCAAATTCAGATCCCTCTCCAGGCCAGGTGCAGGCATGGAGCCTCCGTCGCACGTCTAAGTGACATGCGGCGCGCCGATGGCTCAGGCTGCGCGGAGGTTGACGGCCTTGGGGCCCTTGCCCATGCGGTCCGGCTCGACGTCGAAGGTGACCTTCTGGCCGTCAACGAGCGTGCGCAAGCCGGAAGCTTCGATCGCGGAGATATGGACGAACACATCCTTGGCGCCACCATCGGGCGTGATGAAACCGAAGCCTTTGGTCGCGTTGAAGAATTTAACGGTGCCGGTCTGGGCCATTGGGGAAACTCCTTCACCCGTTCAGTCTTTGGTGGTCCCGCCCGCCGCCTGGCGCAAAGGGCAGTTCCCGGTGGTTGCTTCGGCAGTCATGCATTGGCGCATGGTCAAACCCCCCGCCGAAAACGGGGCCGTCAGAGATTCACAGTATCGGGGAAAGGTCGTCCAAAACGTTCCGCTCTCCGGGTCGCAAATGCCCGAACACGGAATTTATCGCACGGAAACGTGATGGTTGCAAGATACCGCCGCGGGCCGCCGTACTGGCGCGTCCCGACGCATCAATCGACTGACCTGAGCATCGATGGGCTCGGCATAGGCTTGCTTGCCGGCCGGGTCATCGGCCAGAACCGGGCCACGAATGGGCCAGATGTCGAGGTGGCCGAGGAAGTCGACGCCGCCTACAGCCCCAGCGCGTTTCCGACTGAAAGGGCTGCAAACGGGGATTGCATTTGGCAAGGGAATGGCGAGGATCGGCAACCGGGGACGCGATCGTGGGAGATCATCATGAAATATCTGGCGGCAATCTTTTCGCGGCAGGGTTTTGTCATCCTGTTGCTGTCGGCACTTCTTCCCGCCTGCACCGTCGTCGTCGATGACGGACCAGGGCCGCGTCCGCGTCCGCCCCGGCCGGAACCGCAATATTGCAGCAAGCAGTACGAGCCGGTCTGTGCC
>NZ_RZQT01000264.1:0-2446 GCF_003998485.1 Mesorhizobium sp. M7A.F.Ca.CA.001.04.2.1 | reverse complement strand
GCCGAAGGTCGTGGCGATCTTGAGGTCGGTCAGGGGCTCGATCCAGTCGCGCGGTGCGGCGATGAAGCCGCAGCGAACCGATGCCGACAGTGTCTTGGAGAAGCTGCCGATATGGACAACGCGGTTGAGACCATCGAACGCCGCCAGCCTGGGGGCGGGCGCATGTTCGAAATCGGCGAAGATGTCGTCCTCGACGATGGTCAATTGCGATTGGTCGGCGAGTTTCAGCAGCCGGTGCGCGGTGACTGGCGACAGCACCGCGCCGGTCGGATTGTGGATGCCGGAATTGGTGATGTAGAGGCGTGGCCGATGCTCGGCCAACGCCTGCGCGAACAGATCGATATCCGGCCCCGACGGCGTGTAGGGAACGCTGACGACCTTGGCCCGGTGAGCGCGCAACAGGGCGTGGAAGTTGAAGTAGCAGGGGTCGTCGACCAGCACGGTGTCGCCGGGCTCGATCAGGAACCGGCACAGGAGGTCGATGGCCTGCGTGCCTGATTCCGTCAGCATGATCTGCTCGGGCGAGGCCTCGATGCCATGCCCGGCCATGCGCCGCGCCAGCAATTGCCGCAGCGGTGGCAGGCCGAGCGGCGTGCCGTAATCGGCCAGTGCGACATCGTCGGCACGCGCCACCGTGCGCAGCGCCCGGCGCAGCCCTGCCTGTGGCATCCATGAAGCGGGCAGCCAGCCGCAGCCGGGCTTCAGCATGTCATCGCCGGCCTCCAGGGACTGTCGCGAGATCCAGAGCGGATCGACGGCGCGGTCGAGGCGGGGGCCGATTTCGGCCAGCGACAGCGGCGCCAGCGATCCGGCGGCATAGAAGCCGGAGCCCGGCCGCGAGCGGATCGCGCCTTCGGCGGCGAGCCGCTCATAGGCTTCGACCACGGTGGATTTGGACACTCGCATGGATTTGGCAAAGGCGCGGATCGACGGCAATTGCCCTCCCGGCGTCAGGCTGCGCGCCGCGATCCGCTGGCGGATCGTCGCCATGACGCCTTCGACCAGCGTACCGCCGCTCTCGCTTCCTGTAGTCTGCTTGTCCATCCGTACTGCTCTGCTGACCATGACAGTTTTGCATAATTGTACCGCACTGTCTCTGGCGATACTACCGGCTCCGCCTGATACGGAGCCGACAAACGGAGCATACGATGGACAAGACCGCGAGTGGCTGGATGAATGGATTCATCGGTGTGTTGATCTTCAGCGGCTCGCTGCCGGCGACGCGCGTGGCGGTCAGGGAATTCGATCCGACATTCCTGACCTCGGCCCGGGCGGCGATTGCCGGACTGCTTGGCCTTGCGCTCCTGCTCCTGTTTCGGCAGAAACGCCCGGAGCGCGGCGATCTGCTGTCGCTGGTGATCGTGGCACTTGGCGTGGTTGTCGGCTTTCCCTTGCTGACCGCGCTGGCGCTCGAGCACGTCACCACGGCCCATTCCATTATCTTCGTCGGCCTGCTGCCGCTGGCCACTGCGATATTCGGCGTGCTGCGCGGCGGCGATCGGCCGCGCCCGGCGTTCTGGTTGTTTTCATGCATAGGCAGTGCGCTGGTCGCGGGCTTTGCGCTGACGCAGGGCGTGACGGCCTCGCCGGTCGGCGACGGTCTGATGCTGGCTGCCATCATCGCCTGCGGCCTCGGCTATGCCGAGGGCGCCGCGCTGTCGCGCAGGCTCGGCGGCTGGCAAGTGATCTGCTGGGCGCTGGTGCTGTCGCTGCCGGTCATGCTGGTGCTGACGCTGATGACCATGCCGCCGTCGTTCGACGGCGTCGGCGTCAGTGCGTGGATGGGGCTTGCCTATGTCTCGCTGTTCAGCATGCTGATCGGCTTCGTGTTCTGGTATCGCGGCCTGGCGCAAGGCGGCATCGCCGCGGTCGGACAGTTGCAGCTGCTGCAGCCATTCTTCGGACTGGCACTGGCAGCGACGCTGCTGCACGAACAGGTCAGTTCGTTGATGGTGGTCGTCACGCTTGGCGTGGTGCTTTGCGTCGTAGGCGCCAAGCGATTCGCGAAGCAGGAATTGCCACGACGCGCGATCGCCTGACGACGGTGCCGTCCTCGCCTAAAACTTCGTCACCACCCCAATGCCGATGCCCTCGAAGCCGCCCATCGCCATCAAGGCTGCGGGCGCCTCGTCGAGGCTGATCTTCTTGCCGACGAGCAGTTCGGGCTTCAGCTTGCCGTGGCGGATCATCTCCATCATCGCGGGGTAGCGATAGGCCTGCATGCCGTGACTGCCGAGGATTTCGAGTTCGAAGGCGATCACCTTGTCCATCGGCACCTGCGGCCGGGCGTGTTCGCCCAACATCAGGCCGACCTGCACATGGCGGCCGCGCCGACGCAGATTGGCGATCGAGTTGAACGAGGTGGTCGGGTGGCCGAGCGCGTCCATCGACATATGCGCGCCGCCATTGGCGATCTGCTTGACCGCCTTGACCACGTTCGGCGTCG
>NZ_RZQT01000263.1:0-2526 GCF_003998485.1 Mesorhizobium sp. M7A.F.Ca.CA.001.04.2.1 | reverse complement strand
CCTGCCTCTCTGCCCGCGACCTCGCACGCTACGGCCTGCTCTTCGCGCGCAAGGGCGAGGGCATCGATGGCCGCCGCGTCGGCGATGCCGCCTTCATCGAACAAACGCGCTACAACCCCGGCCTTCCCTTCGAAGATACGCGTGACTTGATGCGGTACCATTATATCCACCAGATGGAGACCGACGGCACCTGGCTCGGCCACAGCGGCTACGGCGGCCAGTTCATGCTCGCAAACCCTGACACCGGCACCGTCGTCGTCTACTTCGGCGTGCTCGGGAACACGGGCGACCCCGACCCTGACCCCAACTTCCTAGTTCCTCTCGTGAAAATGATGGCCGAGCTCGCTGCGGAATGAGGAGAGCCCTTTGTCCGCAGTATGGTCGCTCTACTACCAATTCTGGTCGGTTGCGTTGAACCTGCTGCGCTTCATACGTGCACCTTCTGATCACGCCGGGTTCTATGCAAATGTATAAAGGTTGTCCGGGGGCTCAAGTAGCTGATCGCATCTTGGCTCATTCCTGCTTTGTGCAACGAGTGTCGCAGCGTGGAGATTTATCGACATGAACGTCAAGATGAACGTAGTTAAAACCCCTCTTCCCGAAGCTGACGTGGTGCGCGATATCGGATACTTGCCTATGCAGGACGGAACACGCATCGCTTACATTTCATATCGCTTGAAATCTGGCCGCCATCCAAGCGTGTTCTGGTATTCCCATTATAAAGCAAGTGCAGCACCTTTCGAAATGGCAAAGCAATTTCTCGAAGCCGGCTACGCCTTCATTGGTGCCAACTTTCCCGCGACGGGCTGCTCGGAAGGTATTATCGACTATTGGTACGACCGCAAGGAAGGAATTTACGGTGCCGAAGTCGTTGAATGGATTGCCCGACAGTCCTGGAGCGACGGCAATGTTGGAATGATTGGTAATTCAACTCCCGGCGTAATTCAATTCTGGGTCGCAGCAGAGCGACCTCCTCACTTAAGGGCCATCGTGGCGAGCGGCGTGGAGGACGGTTACGAAGATTGCTTCTCCGTGGGCGGGATTTTACAGCTGGGCTGCGTGGCATGGGCGCTTACGACTGACTCCGAGCACGCGGCCGGTGCGGAATGGCGGATAAGCGCGGGTGATAACCAGTGCGCCGCAATTCGTGAGGGTAAGCAAGTCGTCAAACGCGGATTTCTCGATGAGGTTAGAAGCCGCCCACTCAAGGATGAATGGTGGGATTCAGTATCGTTGGCCTGCAAGGAGGTTGCCGGCCAGGTCAATGTGCCGACGATGCTTGTCGCGTCCTGGCAGGACGAGTTCGGCGGCGCCGCTAGGGAGAGCATCCGGCTGTTTACTCAATTGTTGACGGGTGTGGAGCATAAGAAGCTTCTCCTCATGAACGGTGATCACAATGTCGCCGGTCCCGAAGCCGAGCTTGGGTCACGAAGTTATGGGTTTGTAGATACGGAACAGATGAAGTTCCTCGACCGTTGGGTGAAGGGCGTCGAGGATGGAGTGGACGACATATCGCAGGTCACCGTATTTTGGGACGTCCGGGTGCCTGATGGGGATGCTAAGAAGGCGGTTGCCGGGTGGATGACGACGCACGAGACGTGGCCAGAACCGGCCGTCGAGCGTCGGTCCTTCTCTCTCACCGCTGATGCCGCGCTCTCAGCTGACGAGCCAGTTGGTGGCCCGGCCGAGGGCGTTCGCGCCTACCTCTACCCGACGGGAGCAGAGCTCGTTGGCAGCAATCAGCAGTTCGCGGTACAGCCGTTTCCCGAGGGCGTCTTGAACTACCGAAGTGCCCCAGCCACCTCGGATATGGTGTTGCTTGGCAACCCGGAAGTCACGCTCCATCTCAGTGTCGACGATGGAGACGACACCGACCTCGCGTTGACACTGAAAGACATCGATGCCGAAGGCAATGTACTCTTTCTGCAGGGAGGCTTGCTGCGGGCTTCGCTGCGAGCGGTCGATGAGGCGCACACATATGCTGACGAGGTGGTTCATTCGTTCCGCAAGAGTGAAAAACTCGTACCGGGTGAAATCTACGAGATCCGGATGTCATTGCTGAACCCGATCGCTCACGTCGTCCGGAAAGGGCACCGCCTGGAGCTAACCATCGGCGCTCCCAATCCTATTCTGAACGGGAATTCAGCTCCCGACGAGTATCCGCAGAACTTTTACGGCAACATCCCTGCCGGCAGGCCGTCCATCAACAAAGTCTATCACTCGAAGAAGTATCCTTCGAAACTTCTGCTCCCCATTCTTCCGGGGGCAGTGGCCCAAGCGCCCGCGCCTAACCCCCTCACGCTACGAGGGCAGCCTTCTCGAAAGCAAAGTGAGTTTGTCCCCGGAGGACTGCCGCTTCGATAACCTTCAACTCAGATGCTGTCTGGCGCCCATCCGGTAGGCCGCGCCCACAGGGAGATAGTAGGCAAATGGCATGGGACGACGAACGTCTTAGAGCTCTTCGCAACAAATATGGAGAAGGCGATAGCGGTGAGCCGTTCGATCCAAAGTTCCGTCGTATGGCCA
>NZ_RZQT01000262.1:0-2538 GCF_003998485.1 Mesorhizobium sp. M7A.F.Ca.CA.001.04.2.1 | reverse complement strand
CCCCCCGCCCACTGGGAGCGTCGGCCACCCTTCCATGAAGAGAGCCCCTCAAGTGGTCGCCTGGGCCGGCAGCGTCGCGATTGTGGGCCTGGTCAGAACTTGTAGCTCAAATTGATCCCGACCGTATTCAGCTTCACGTTCTGATCGCGATCGTTAAAGGGTTCTGCCACCTCGTAGTGCTCGGAGCCGAAATCATAGTAGCGATACTGCGCGCCGACGACGAACTTGTCGGTCAGCGCGTAGTCGACGCCGGCACCCACGGTCCAGCCGACATTCGTGCGCGTGCTGTCGAACGCCGGACCCGCGACTTGCGATGTTTCGATGCCGGCAAAGGCAACGCCGCCAATGCCGTAGACCAGCAGGCGGTCCATGGCGTAACCCGCCTTGGCGTTGACCGACCCGAACCACTTGATGTCGGTGCCGAATGTGCTTCCCAGCGCCGATACCGTCGTGCCGCCGACCGAGGAATAGTTGAGATCCGCCTCGGCGCCGAGCACCGCCTGGTCGAATTGCCACAGGCCGGCGACGTGGCCGCCGACAAAACCGCCGTCAATGTCGGGCGCGATGGAAAACGGCGCACCTTCTGTCACCGATATATCGGATTGGCCCCAGCCATAGCCGGCCTGCAGACCAGCGTAATAGCCCGTCCAGTCGAATCCAGGCGCGGTCATCGGCACGTCGACCGCCGGGTCGGCTGCAAAAGCCGGCACGGCCAGAACGGCAAGGAAACCGGCACTAGCGACCATCAGTCGACGCATCGAACTCCCCGAAATGACGGTTCAGAAAGATCCTCGTCAGAAGGATAACCGCATTCGCCGCAATCGCAATCCCCCTGTCGCCGTACAGAATCCTCTATTTGGCATCGATGAAGTCCAGCACAGCCCGGCTATATTCATCCGGCGCTTGCAGCATGGCGAAATGACTGGCGTTGGGCAGGATGATCAGCTTCGCACCTGGGATGGCGGAGGCGATATATTCGGTGTGTTCGCGCTTGATCGCCTCATCGTGGTCGCCGGCAACGATCGCCGTCGGCGTGGTTATCTCGGCAAGCTGTTCCTTGCTCCACGCCGGCTCGCTCTCCCACATGTGGCTCATCTGCGCCACGAAGGCGTCATACTGGTCCGGTGTTTTCGACATCTTCTTGTAGTCGCGGCCGGAGCGGTCGATGTAGGCGGCAAAGGTCTTGTTGGTCATCACGCCCGGATCAAGGCCGTCGGTGGTTACGTTGGCGGCTTGCGCGAACAGCCTTGTCAGCCGCTCCGGATGATGCAGTGCGATGTCGATACCGATGATGCCGCCATCGCTCCAGCCGACAAGCGCGGTCTTGTCGATCTTCAGGTGGTCGAGCAGCGCCAGATAGTCCGACGCCATTAAGTCGTAGCCATAGGGCTGCTCGGTGCGGGTGGAGCGGCCGTGGCCACGGCTGTCGGCGACGATCACCTTGTGCATCTTGGAAAGCGTGGCCACCTGGCTGGCCCAGATGTCGCTGTGGCCGAGGCCGCCATGGATGAGCAGCACCGGATCGCCCGCGCCGAAAACGGCGTAGTACATCTGGATGCCGTTCACCGGCGCGTATCCGCTCTGATCGGGTTTGGGCATGGCCGCTGGTTCCGGCAAGGTCTGCCAACGCTCCTCGGCCACGGCAGAAGTGGTCGACGCTGCGAACAGGATAACGATGGCGAACGCTTTCCAAAAACGGGTCATGTCTTCCCTCATATGGTTCGGTTCGCGGTCAGCATCGCCTTCCAGCCGGATTAGTCAACAAGCTCGCCCTGACGCGGTATGTCGGACCGACGGCTCTGGCGGCGCCCGCCGACATTTGCGAGACTGGCGGCAACCGAGGAATCGCCAATGACGAAAGCAACGCCCGCAAAACCCAGACCGTGGACCGAGATGGCGACACATCTGGTCGATGTCGCCGTGGGGCGCAAACCCGCTGACCTGGTCGTGCGCAACGGCCGCTGGGTGAACGTCCATTCGGGCGAGATCATCGCCGGCACCGACATCGCCATTGCCGGCGGGCGCTTTGCCTATTGCGGGCCGAATGCCAGCCATGCAATCGGCCAGGGCACCAAGGTGGTCGATGCCGGCGGGCGTTATCTGGTGCCCGGCCTCTGCGACGCGCATATGCATGTCGAGAGCGGCATGGTGACGGTGACCGAGTTCTGCCGGGCCGTCATTCCGCACGGCACCACCTCGATGTTCATCGACCCGCACGAAATCGCCAATGTTCTGGGTCTGCCCGGCGTGCGGCTGATGCATGACGAAGCGGTCGCCATGCCCATCAACGTGCATGTGCAGATGCCGTCCTGCGTGCCTTCGGCGCCGGGGCTGGAACATGCCGGCGCCGAGCTGACGGTCGCCGATGTCGCGGAAGCGATGACCTGGGAGAACATTATCGGCCTGGGCGAAGTGATGAATTTCCCCGGCGTCGTCGCCAATGATCCGGTCATGTCGGGCGAGATCGCCGCGACGGTTCATGCAGGCAAGACGGTCGGCGGCCATTATGCCTCGCGCGATCTCGGCCTGCCGTTCCAC
>NZ_RZQT01000261.1:0-2677 GCF_003998485.1 Mesorhizobium sp. M7A.F.Ca.CA.001.04.2.1 | reverse complement strand
GGTCGGCGGCGTCGCCGAGCAGCTCGGCTCCGACACCTTCCTGCACGTCCAGGCCGACGGCGTCGGTCCGCTGACCGTGCGCGCCGACGGCGAACTCGGCGTCCATCACGGCGACACCATTTACCTGACACCAGACAAGGCCAAGCTGCATCGCTTTGGCGCCGACGGAAAGGCAATCTGAACATGCGACTGGCCGGCAAATCCGCGCTGATCACGGGTTCGGCCCGCGGCATCGGCAGAGCCTTCGCCGAAGCCTATGCCGGCGAAGGCGCAACCGTCGCCATCGCCGACATCAATCTCGAGGCTGCGCAGAAGACGGCCGCAGAGATTGGCGGCAAGGCCTATGCGGTCAAGCTCGACGTCACCGACCTCGCCTCGATCGAGGCGGCGGTGAAAGCCGTAGAGACGAAGACCGGTGGCCTCGATATCCTGATCAACAACGCCGCCCTGTTCGACCTGGCGCCGATCGTCGAAATCACCAGGGCAAGCTACGACAAGTTGTTTTCCGTCAATGTCGCCGGCACGCTGTTCATGCTGCAGGCAGCCGCCCGCTCGATGATCGCGCGAGGCAAGGGCGGCAGGATCATCAACATGGCGAGCCAGGCCGGACGGCGCGGCGAGGCGCTGGTCGGCGTCTATTGCGCCACCAAGGCCGCCGTCATCTCGCTGACCCAGTCGGCGGGGCTCGACCTGATCAAGCACCGCATCAACGTCAACGCGATTGCCCCTGGCGTCGTCGACGGCGAGCACTGGGATCACGTCGATTCGCTGTTCGCCAAATATGAGAACCGGCCGAGGGGCGAGAAGAAGAAACTGGTCGGCGAGGCGGTGCCGTATGGCCGCATGGGCACGGCACAGGACCTCACCGGCATGGCTGTGTTTCTCGCCAGCAGCGACGCCGAATACATCGTCGCCCAGACCTACAATGTCGATGGCGGCCAGTGGATGAGTTGAGGGCGGGGGACGGCCTCTGCTCCTCGTCCCTCCGCGGGGAGCAGAGGCCGACTTCAGCGGGCGCGTAGCAAGTGCCACCCCTTATCCTCTCCCCGACGGGGAGAGGAGCGTAACGAAGGCCGAAACCCGGCCAAAGGGTAAAACAGATGACCGTGAAACTCTCGTCCTCTAACCTCTCCAAGCTGCCCGCCAACGTCGCAGGTCCTAAGTATGACCGCGCGACGCTGAAGGCCGGCATCGTGCATTTCGGCGTCGGCAATTTCCACCGCTCGCATCAGGCCGTCTATCTCGACGATCTGTTCAATGCGGGCATCGGCCATGACTGGGCGCTGATCGGTGCCGGCGTGTTCGACGGTGAAAAGATCGGCCGCGCCAAGCTGGAAGAGCAGGACTGGCTGACCACGGTGGTCGAGCAGGACTCTGGCCATATGAATACCCGTGTGACCGGCGCGATGATCGACTTCCTGATGCCCGGCGATGCGGCCGGTGTCATCGAACGGCTTACCGACCCGGCGATCAAGATCGTTTCGCTGACCATCACCGAAGGCGGCTACTTCATCGACCCGGCTTCCGGCGTGTTCAACCCGACCCATCCCGACATCGTTGCCGATGCGCAGCCCGGCGCCACGCCGAAGACGGTGTTCGGCATCATTCTTGCCGGGCTGGTGCGCCGCCGCGATGAAGGCACCGTGCCGTTCACCGTGATGTCGTGCGACAACATTCCCCACAATGGCCATGTCACCTCCGACGGCGTCATCGGCCTGGCCCGTTTGATCGACCAGGATCTGGCGAACTGGCTCAGCGAGCATGTCGCTTTTCCGAACGGCATGGTCGATCGCATCACGCCGGCCACCACCGACCGCGAGCGCGGCATCCTGGCCAAGGATTTCGGCCTCGAGGACAACTGGCCGGTGTT
The DNA here is from genome assembly GCF_003998485.1 of Mesorhizobium sp. M7A.F.Ca.CA.001.04.2.1. Classification (NCBI taxonomy): domain Bacteria; kingdom Pseudomonadati; phylum Pseudomonadota; class Alphaproteobacteria; order Hyphomicrobiales; family Phyllobacteriaceae; genus Mesorhizobium; species Mesorhizobium sp. M7A.F.Ca.CA.001.04.2.1. Next base: position 807 of record NZ_RZQT01000261.1, on the reverse strand, counting down.
CTGCGAGCCGTTCCGGCAGTGGGTGCTGGAGGACCATTTCACCGATGGCCGGCCGCCGCTGGAAAAGGTCGGCGTGCAGTTCGTCAAAGACGTTGCGCCTTATGAACTGATGAAAATCCGCATCCTCAATGGCGGCCATGCAGCGATCGCCTATCCGGCCGGCCTGATGGACATCCATTTCGTGCATGAGGCGATGCAGGAGCCGCTGGTGAGCGGTTTTCTGGCCAAGCTCGAACGGGACGAAATCATCCCGACGGTGCCGCCGGTGCCGGACACGGTTCTGGAAGACTATTACCAGCTCATCGAGAGCCGCTTCTCCAACCCGAAGATCGGCGACACGGTGCGCCGGCTCTGCCTCGACGGCTCCAACCGCCAGCCGAAGTTCATCATCCCGACCATCGCCGACCGGCTGAAGGCTGGGAAAAGCGTCGCCGGCCTGGCCCTGGAATCGGCATTGTGGTGCCGCTACTGCTTCGGCACGACGGACAGCGGCGCCGTCATCGAGCCCAACGACCCGAGTTGGGACCGGCTACAGGCGACGGCAAAGGCAGCAAAGGACGCTCCCGCCGCCTGGCTCGCCATGGAGGACATCTATGGCGATGTCGGCCGCGCAACGGCGTTTGTCGAGGCCTTTGCCCATGCGCTCAACGTGCTGTGGGCGAATGGCGCGCGCGCCACGCTGACGCGCTACCTCGCCGGCAAGCTCTGAGAGCCATTCTCGGCCATGACGCCTGAACTGGTCATTTTCGACTGCGATGGCGTGCTGGTCGACAGCGAGGCGCTCTCCGTCTCGGCGCTGCTCGGCAT
>NZ_RZQT01000260.1:0-2698 GCF_003998485.1 Mesorhizobium sp. M7A.F.Ca.CA.001.04.2.1 | reverse complement strand
TTCGCCAAGGACGGCAGCGTCTTCGCTTTCGAGGAATATGGCGTGCAGGATGGATCGGGCTTTCCCTATGCCAACCGCTACTACATCGACACCAGCACCGACAGCTTTCTGAAGGGCACGCCGATCCGGGTCCGGCTTGAGGACGAGAATGCCAAACTGGATGCGGTGCGCCTTCAGGCCCGGCAAAAAGGCGAATCCATTGTCAGCCAGGCCGAGTTGGACGCCAACCGCGGCATAACCGCGGGTTTCAACCCGGTGACCGAGCTTTCGGCGGATCCGCACCGGATGGCGGTCAATCCGCGCCCGATCTTCACTCCGGTCGACCCACCGCTCGAGTTCCGGCTCGACGAGTTGGGCATGAACAACACCGATGGCTGCGAGAGCCAGGGCGAAATCAACGGCTTCCGGCTGCTGCGCATCGAGGCGCAGGATGGCGGCACGACCAAGCTGCTGCACGAGGACAAGGCGATACCGAAAAGCCGGGGTTGCCCGAACGGCTATCGCATCGGCGCCGTGCAGACCTTTTCCATGGACAGCCTCAGCGCCTATGCCGTGCTGATCGCGGTGCGCCAATACGGCTTTGAAGGCCCCGACTTTCGCTGGATCGCGGTGACCGGCCGCCTGTGACACCCCCTGCTCAACCCGCCGCGCGCGATCGTGCGCTGAACCGCCTTCGCCGCGCGATACCGACGCCGCGCACAGCACTTGTCGGCGCCTTGTTGTGGGCTGTGACAATGGGCGCCAGCGCGCTCCTCACCTTGTTTTTGGGCGACTGGGAGACGCCGGCGAAAATCCTCATTGTCACCATGCTGTTTGCGGCGGGAGCTGCGCTGGCCTTCCCCATCGGCCTGTTTGCGGCGCGGCTGGTCTCGCAGGGAAGACGCTGGGAAGTCGCTGTCGCCGCCGCCTTCGTGTGCCTAGCAGCGGCGACGATCGGCCTGACCGGCGGGCTGTTTGCCCTGCAGTACCGCTCCTACTACGCCGAGTGGCATGCGCCTGCTTTCACCCGCACCTGGGTCCTCCAGTTCGTCTTCACGACGTTGATTGCGCTCTATCAATTCGTGGTGCTGGGCATCCGGCTCTATTTTCCAGTTGGTTTCATCGCTCTGTTTACCGCGGGCGTCTGGTTTGCGCGCCAGCGGCGTTGAGCATTTTGCTCGCCTCTGTTAGGACGCGGGCAAACTTCTCGATATGTCAGGACTGACCGATGATCCCTCGCTATTCCCGGCCGGAAATGGTCGCCATCTGGTCGCCAGAAACCCGGTTCCGCATCTGGTTCGAGATCGAAGCCTATGCCTGCGACGCACTGGCCGAACTCGGCGTCATCCCCAGGGAAGCGGCAAAAACCATCTGGGAAAAGGGCAGTGCCGCAAAATTCGACGTCGAGGCGATCGACGAGATCGAACGCGTCACCAAGCATGACGTCATCGCCTTCCTGACCCATCTTGCCGAATTCGTCGGACCGGACGCCCGCTTCATCCACCAGGGCATGACCTCGTCCGACGTTCTCGACACCTGCTTCGCGGTACAGCTGACCCGCGCCAGCGACATCCTGCTCACCGACATCGACGGTCTGCTTGCAGCGCTCAAGCGCCGCGCCTTCGAGCACAAGAACACCGTCACCATTGGCCGCAGCCATGGCATCCATGCCGAGCCGACGACCTTCGGCGTCAAGCTGGCGCAAGCCTATGCCGAGTTCTCGCGCTGCCGCGAGCGGTTGGTGCACGCGCGAGAGGATATCGCCACCTGTGCGATCTCCGGGGCGGTCGGCACCTTCGCCAACATCGACCCCTATGTCGAGGAACATGTGGCGGCGAAGCTCGGCCTGAAGCCCGAGCCGGTGTCGACGCAGGTGATCCCGCGCGACCGCCACGCGATGTTCTTTGCCACGCTCGGCGTCATCGCCTCGTCGGTCGAGCGGCTGTCGATCGAGATAAGGCATTTGCAGCGCACCGAAGTGCTCGAAGCGGAAGAGTATTTTTCGCCGGGCCAAAAGGGCTCCTCGGCCATGCCGCACAAGCGCAACCCGGTGCTGACCGAAAACCTCACCGGCCTTGCCCGCATGGTTCGCTCCATGGCGATGCCGGCGATGGAGAATGTGGCGCTCTGGCATGAGCGCGACATTTCCCACTCCTCGGTCGAGCGCATGATCGGCCCTGACGCCACCGTGACGCTCGATTTCGCACTGTCACGGCTGACCGGCGTCATCGACAAGCTGCTCGTCTATCCCGACAACATGCTGAAGAACATGAACAAGTTCCGCGGCCTCGTGCATTCGCAGCGTGTCATGCTGGCGCTGACGCAGGCTGGGTTGTCTCGCGAAGACTCCTACCGTCTGGTCCAGCGCAACGCCATGAGGGTGTGGGAGCAAGGCGCTGATTTTCTTGAAGAATTACTGGCCGACAAGGAAGTGACCGCTGCCCTGCCCGAGGCCGAAATCCGCGAGAAATTCGACCTGGGCTATCACACCAAGCATGTCGACACGATCTTCAAGCGGGTGTTTGGCAAAGCCTGAGGCAAAGCGCTATACCGTCGCTGGCCGCGAGCGGCAGGCTTCACCTTCTCCCCTGTGGGCTAGCGTGCGCACACATTTGCTTCGGGTTCATTTTTGTGAGGCGAGAACGAAGCCGTCGACGATGGCGTTGAAGCGTCTGAGGCCTTGGGTGAAGGTGATGGGTCCTGGCGGGCGTTCCTTTTC
>NZ_RZQT01000025.1:0-65862 GCF_003998485.1 Mesorhizobium sp. M7A.F.Ca.CA.001.04.2.1 | reverse complement strand
GAAAAGGAACGCCCGCCAGGACCCATCACCTTCACCCAAGGCCTCAGACGCTTCAACGCCATCGTCGACGGCTTCGTTCTCGCCTCACAAAAATGAACCCGAAGCAAATGTGTGCGCACGCTAGCCCCTGTGGGAGAAGGTGTCGCCGCAGGCGACGGATGAGGGGTGTTCCAGAGAACACCGATGTCTCACTCCGCTGGAACACCCCTCATCCGTCTCGGCGCCGCGCGCCGATCCACCTTCCCCCACAAGGGGGGAAGGGAAGAGAAGTGCTACGGCATCAACTGATACTCATAGAGCTTCTGGTAGAGCCCGCCCTGCTGGAGCAAGGTCTTGTGCGGGCCGCTTTCCACCACCTTGCCGGCTTCGAGCACCACGATCGTGTCTGCCTGGTGCACGGTCGACAGACGGTGCGCGATGACGATCGTCGTGCGGCCTTCCGTCAATTGCTGCAGCGCGTCGCGGAACAGCGCTTCCGATTCGGCGTCGAGCGCGCTGGTCGCTTCGTCCAGCAGCAGGATCTCCGCATTGCGTAACATGGCGCGTGCGATCGAGATCCGTTGGCGCTGGCCGCCCGACAGTAGGCCGCCATTCTCGCCGACATCCGTCTCGTAGCCTTTCGCCTGCGCGCTGATGAAGTCATGCGCGTTGGCCGCCTTGGCGGCGGCGATCACCTCATCGTCGGTCGCACCCTCGCGCCCAAGCCGGATGTTGTGCATGATGGTGCCGGCAAACAGGAACGTATCCTGGCTGACATAGGCGATCTTTTCCCGCAGCGATGCGAGCGTCGCATGGGAAATATCATGACCGTCGAACAGCACCCTGCCGCTCTGCGGATCATACATGCGCATGATCAGGTTTAGAATCGTCGACTTGCCGCCGCCGGAAGGCCCGACCAGCGCCGTCATCTTGCCGGGCGCAAGCGTCAGATCGAACCTGTCCAGCACCGGCGGCCCTTTCTGATAAGCGAAGTCGACGGCGTCGAACCGGATCTCGCCCGGTCCGGCCAGAAGCGGCTTCGCGTCCGGCTTCTCGACCAGAGTGAGCGGCTGGTCGGCGAGCTCGAACATCATACGCACGCCGACAATGCCGCTTTCCAGCGATATGCGCACGCGCGCAAGGCGCTTTGCCGGCTCATAGGCAAACAGGAGTGCCCCGATGAAGGCCATGATGTTTCCCGGCATTTGGCCGCCCTGCAAGACCAGGAAGCCACTGACGAAGATGGCCCCGGCAATTGCCAGCCCGGCCAGCGTCTCCATCACCGGGCTTGTCGCAGCCTCCAGCGTCGCGATGTTGTTGGCCCGGTTCTCGACGTCCGACACCGCTTTGTACATGCGGTTGCGCATTGCGCCTTCGAGGTTGAAGGATTTGACGACGCGCACGCCGATTGCCGTTTCCTGCATCACCTGCACGATCTGGCCGACCGAGCGAAACTCCATCGCGGCGAACTTGCGAACACGTTTCAGGATGCGGTTGACCCCGTAGATAGCCAAGGGGCCGACGACGAAGCAGATTATAGACAAGGCTGGCTGCTGCCAGACCATGACTCCTACCAGGACGACCAGCGACAACAGATCGCGCACATAGGACGTGACAACGAGGTCGAGCACGTTGCGTGCCGCCTGCGCATTGTTGGTCATGCGTGTGATCAGGTCGGACGACGAGGTCGAATGGTAGAATTCGATGCCTTGCGCCAGGATGCGGTCGTAGATCTTGCGCTGGCGGTCGGCGATGATGGCGTTGCCGACACGGCTCATGAAATAGGCCTGAATGAAGTTGGCGAGGCCCTTGAGGATGAAGATCGTGGCGACCCCGCCCGCAATCAGGTTGACCCGGTCAATCCGCTTGAAAACTACGAATTCGTCGGTGATCTCTTTGAGAATCCAGGCGCTGGCGCCGGTCGTGGCGGCCACCACAAGCATCGACAAGATCGCGGCGCCGTAGCCAAACCTGTGCTGATAAAAGGATTCCCGGATCAACCTCGCGACGAGGCGCTGGTTTTCCGTCGAGCGGAAGAAACGAAACAAACGGCGGATCCTTGAAACCGGGACAACGAAGGCGGCTTATAGAGGGAGTTGCGGCCGGATGAAACCATCCGCGGCCGCCGCGGACAAATCGCTGTTGCAAGCGGCATCGACGGGATGCGATTTTCAGCCTCGGCTATATCAGATGATTCTTTTGACGGGATGACGACGGATGGATTTCGACCTTATCGTTCGCGGCGGCACACTGCCTGATGGCAGGGTTGCCGACATCGGCATCAACGGTGAGACGATCGCGGCGATCGAGCCCGTTCTCCAGGGTTCCGCGCGGACGAAGGTCGACGCCCATGGCAATCTGGTCTCGCCGCCCTTCGTCGATCCGCATTTCCACATGGACGCGACGCTCTCCTACGGCATTCCGCGCATCAACGCGTCGGGTACGCTGCTCGAAGGCATTTCGCTGTGGGGCGAGTTGAAGCCGCTTTTGACGCATGAGGCGGTGCGTGATCGCGCGCTGGCCTATTGCGACTGGGCGGTGTCGATGGGCCTGCTCGCCATCCGCACCCATGTCGATGTCTGCGATGACCGCCTGCTGGCGGTCGAGGCGCTGCTCGAGGTCAAGAAGACGGTCGCTCCCTACATCGATCTGCAATTGGTCGCCTTCCCGCAGGACGGGTTTTATCGCTCTCCATCGGCGCGTGAAAACACCATCCGCGCGCTCGACATGGGCGTCGACATCGTCGGCGGCATCCCGCATTTCGAGCGCACCATGGCCGACGGCACGCGCTCGGTAACGGAGCTGTGCGAGATCGCGGCCAGCCGCGGCCTGATGGTCGACCTGCATTGCGACGAGACCGATGATCCGCTGTCGCGCCATATCGAGCAGTTGGCCTATGAAACGCAGCGTCTTGGTCTGCAGGGCAAGGTCGCCGGTTCGCACCTCACCTCGATGCATTCGATGGACAATTACTACGTCTCGAAGCTGCTGCCGCTGATCGCCGAGGCCGGCGTCTCGGTCATTCCCAATCCGCTGATCAACATCATGCTGCAGGGCCGCCACGACACCTTCCCGAAGCGCCGCGGCCTTACCCGGGTCAAGGAGATGCTGGCGCTCGGCATTCGCATCGGTTGGGGCCAGGATTGCGTGCTCGATCCCTGGTATTCGCTGGGCACCGCCGACATGCTCGATGTCGCCTTCATGGGTCTGCACGTCGCTCAGATGTCGAGCCCGGCAGAGATGGCGCGCTGCTTCGACATGGTCACCAACGTCAATGCCGCGATCATGGGCCTCGATCATCTCGGCCTGGCGGTCGGCAAGCGCGCCAGCCTGGTCGTCCTCGATGCCGGCAATCCGGTCGAAGCCCTGCGGCTGCGCGCCGAGCGCCTGTGCGTCATCGCCAGGGGCAAGGTGGTGGCGGAGCGGACGAAGCAGGAAACCAGGCTGTCCATCGGCGGAAGGCCGGGAATGGTGAACCGGCGGCACATATCCGGCTCCAATCAAAGAGATAGAGCATGATGTCGTCCGAAAACCGCTTCACACTTTTCGGCATCATGCTCTAGATACAGCCGATTCCCGGCGCTGGTCTTACCCATCGCCCGAATTCTCCTCGTCAAAGCCGCTGCTTCCGTCTACGACGCGGGCTTACAAGGGGGAGGAATCGGGATCGGCATGACGCAGCCCGTGGCGCAGAATTCGACGATCAGGAATGTGCTTTTGGCCGGCATTCTGCTGATGCTGGCCGGCGATTTCCTGTTTGCGCTGAACGACGCCATGGGCAAATGGCTGGTCGCCAGCTTCTCCGTCGGCCAGGTGGTGCTGATCCGCTCCATCGGCGCCTTCTTCGTGCTCGGCCCGATGATCGCCAACCAGGGCCCGGCCAAGCTGTTTCGCATGGAACGCCTGGAGCTGCAGCTGCTGCGGGTGGTGATGACCACGCTCGACACCGCGCTCTTCTATGCCGCCGTGGTCTATCTGCCGCTGGCCGATGTGATGAGTTTCTACATGGCGGGGCCGATCTACGTCGCGGCACTCTCGCACCTCTTGCTTGGCGAAAAGGTCGGCTGGCGCCGCTGGATGGCGATCCTGCTCGGCTTCTGCGGTGTGCTGATCATGCTGAAACCCTCGTCGGCGGCGTTCTCGCTGTCATCAGGCTTTGCGCTGGTGGGCAGTATCGCCTTCGCCTTCGCCATCATCCTCAACCGCCGGCTGCGTGGCACCAGCGACACCAATCTGGTGACATGGCAGACCATCGGCACACTGCTGGTCGGCGGCGTGCTGAGCATCGGCGCCTGGCAGACGCCGTCGGCGCTCGATCTCGGCGCCATGCTGCTGCTCGGCATCGTCTCCTGCGGCGCCCATCTGATGATCACCAGGGCGCTCAAGCTGGCGCCGGCCTCAACGCTGGCGCCGCTGCATTACACGCTGCTGCTGTGGGCGGTGGTGTTCGGACTGGTGTTCTTCGGCGACGTTCCCGGTCCGCGCATCCTGATCGGCTCGGGCATTGTCGTTCTTGCCGGCCTGTTCATCTTCCACCGCCAGAAAGTGGTCGAGACCACGGTGCCGCCCGAAAACGTGCCGAAGGGCGTGAATTAGTCCAGGCTCACCCCCGGCGGATCGCCGCCAGATGCCGTGAAAACTCGGACGTCTCCATCAGCGCCTTGCAGCGCGCGAACCGCCCGTCGGCATAGGCGCGAAAATCATCGACCGGGTTGTTGTTGGCGAGCTGGATCAGCCCCCACAGCGTCCACAACAGGTCGCACATCGCCTTGTAGATGACGATGCGGCCGCGCTCCGCCGGCCTCGCCTCGCCGCCGAAATAGGCGCGCATCATCTCTTCGTCTTGCGCCAGATCGAATTTACCTTCCACGGAGAGGTCGCCAAGGTCCCAGAGCGGGTCGTTCATGCCCGAATATTCCCAGTCGACGATCCACATCCGCTCGCCGGTGTCGAGGAAGTTTTCGCACAGCGGATCGCAATGACAGGCGACGAGAGGCAGCGGATGGGCGGCCAGCGCCGACCGCACGCTCTCGGCGTCGCGCACCACGTCATGATAGCCGGCGGGCAAGGCGATCTCCTTGGTGGACAGCACCTTGAGATAGTCGTCGATCATCGCAAACAGCTCGAAGCGGAAGGGAAACACCGCGCCTGAATTGTGCAGCTTGCGAAAGGCCTCGCCGGCGCGGGCTGGACTGCCCGGCCGAACCTTGAATTTCTCCTCCGACATGGTTTCGGCGCCGGCGATGTAGCGTGTCACCATCAACCCGGTGCCGGCATCGACATGCGCCACCTCGGGACTGACCCCTGCTTTTGCCGCTTCGCGTGCGGCCACCGCTTCGTTGGCCCGGTTGATGTATTCCTCGGTGCCCTTGCCAGGAATGCGCAGGCAGAAGTCGCCGGCCTTGAAGACGAGATTGGTGAGGCCGCCCAGCCGTTCCAGCGGCCCGCTGTAGCCGGCCAGCATGGGAATGGCGTCCAGTGCCGCACGCGCCTCGTCTGTAATCATGCCTGCGCCCCCACACACTGTTATTTGTCGCGGCAACGGTTCCACAATTTTCGCGCTTTGGCTATCATCACTGCGAGATCAAAAATTGGCGGACTGGATCAAAGTGGCGGACAGCAAACATCAGGGCACGCTTGGCGCGGCCTACGCGGCAAAGCGGCCCGAAGAGGTCGCCGCACTTTATGATCGTTGGTCGCAGACCTACGACGCCGACATGTCGGCCGCCGGCTATCGCCATCCGACGATCTGCCTTGCGCTGCTGACCCGCCATCTGCCGCGCGGTTCAGCACCGCTGCTCGATGCCGGGGCCGGCACCGGTCTCATCGGCGAATGGCTTGATATTGCCGGTTACCCGCAAGTCGAGGCACTCGATATTTCACAAGGCATGCTGGATCAGGCGGCCCGCAAGGGTGTCTATTCCGCGCTCCATTGCCTGGCGCTGGGCGGTCATCTGCCCTTTGCCGATGATGCCTATGCCGGAGTGATCTCGGCCGGCGTCTTCACATCAGGTCATGTCGGCGTCGAGGGGCTGGACGAACTGATCCGCATATGCCGGCCGGACGGCATCATCGTGCTGACGGTCAAGAACTCGCTGTGGGATCAGGGCTTCGCCACGCGCGTCGCTGAGCTCGAGGCGCAGGGCCTCGTCACCCGCGTCGAGGAAACGCGCCCTTATGTCTCGATGCCCGGCGAAGCCGACACCGTGCCCAGCCGCGGCCTCGCACTGCGCGTGACCTGACCTACGCTTTGACCCTCGCGCCTGCCGGGTCGTACATCGGCTCGAGGTGGATCTTGGCCGGCGTCCTCTCCATCGCAACCACCAGTTCGTAGTCGCCCGAGGCGAGAAAATCGTCGCTGACCCCGTCGGCGTTGCGCACGTAGCCGTAGCCGATGGTCTTGCCCAGCGTATAGCCATAACCGCCGCTGGTGAGATAACCGACAGGCTCGCCATTGCGCAGGATGGTTTCGCGGCCGAGCAGCACGATCTCGGGGTCGTCGACCGTGAAGCCGGCAAAGCGTTTCTTCATTGCCGTGCCGCTGGTCTTCTCCAGCGCGCGCCGTCCGATGAAATCCGTGTTCTTGCGCAGCTTGACCGCCCAGCCGAGCCCGGCTTCCTGCGGCGTGTCGTTGGGCGTGATGTCGGAGCCCCAGGCACGATAGCCCTTTTCCAGCCGCAGCGATTCCAGTGCCCGATAGCCGATCGGGCGGATGTCGTGCTTTTTGCCTGCCGCCATCAGCGCGTCGAAGACTTCGCCGGTGGCCGCGATGGGCACGTGCAGTTCCCAGCCCAGTTCGCCGACATAGGTGACGCGCAGCGCCCGAATTGTGTGGCCGGCGATGGCAATCTCACGCACATGGCCGAACGGGAAGCTCACGTTTGAGACGTCGGCTTCGGTCACGGCCGAAAGCACGTCGCGCGCCCGAGGACCCATCAGCGACAGCGTGCCGAAATCCTCGGTGACATCGACAAGCCTGGCATCGAGCCCTTCGCCGATATGATCGCCGATCCACGAGGAATCATGCGTGCGGAAGCCTGTGCCGGTGACGATGTAGAACTTCTCTTCGGCCAGCCGCGCCACCGTCAGATCGGCCTCGATGCCGCCGCGTGTGTTGAGAAGCTGCGTGTAGGTCAGCCGGCCGACCGGCTTGCTGACGTCGTTGGCGCAGACCCAGTCCAGCGCCTTCAGCGCATCGGGCCCGCTCAGCTCGTATTTGGCGAAGGAGGATTGATCGAAGATGCCGACTTTTTCGCGCACATGCCGGTGTTCGTCGCCGACCGCCACAAACCAGTTCTGCCGGCCCATCGAATAGATGTCCTGCGGCTCGACGCCTTCGGGCGCGAACCAGTTAGGCCGTTCCCAGCCGAGCTTCGAGCCGAACACGGCATTTTGCTGTTTCAGCCTGTCGTAGAGCGGCGAGACGATGCGCGGCCTCCCGCTGGCATACTCCTCATGCGGAAAGCCGATCGTATAGTGTTTGCCATAGGCCTCCAGCGTGCGGTCGCAGACCCACTGACGGTCACGGTGCAAATTAGCAAAGCGCCTGATGTCGACCACCCACAGGTCGAGCGGTGCTTCGCCATCGACCACCCACTGCGCCAGCACCCAGCCGGCGCCGCCGCCCGAGGCGATGCCGAAGGCGTTGAAGCCGGCGCCGACAAACATGTTGGCGCATTCGGGCGCTGTGCCGAGAATGAAATTGCCGTCCGGTGTAAAACTCTCCGGCCCGTTGATCATCTGCTTGACGCCGACGGTTTCCAGTGCCGGCACGCGCGCGATCGCTTGGCTCATGTGCTGCTCGAAATGGTCGTAATCATCGTCGAACAGCCTGAATTCCCAATCATTGGGGACGTCGCCGCCGGGGAGACCAGTAGCCCAGGCCTGCGGGTTCGGCTCATAGCCGCCCATCACCAGCCCGCCGACCTCTTCCTTGAAATAGGTGCGCCGGTCCGGATCGCGGATGGTCGGCGCGTCGGTCGCCAGTCCGTCGATCTTCTCGGTGATGATGTACTGGTGCTTCACCGGCTGCAGCGGCACGTTGATGCCGGCCATGGCGCCGACCTGCCGCGCCCACTGGCCGGCGCAGTTGACCACCTTGTCACAAGCAATGTCGCCCTTGTTGGTCTTCACCGCCGTGATGCGGCCGTCCTTCATTTCGAAGCCGATGACGCGGACATCCTCGAACAGTTTGGCGCCATGCATGCGCGCGCCCTTGGCCAGCGACTGCGTGATGTCGGAGGGGCTCGCCTGGCCATCGGTCGGCAGCCAGGAGGCGCCGACAAGATCGCCGGTTTCCATGAGCGGCCACATTGCCTTGACTTCCGCCGGTGATAGCAATTGCATGTCCATGCCGAAGCTTTTCGCCGTCGTCGCCAGCCTTTTGTACTCGGTCCAGCGGTCGGCATTGGTGGCGAGCCTGAGGCAGCCGGTCATCTTCCAGCCGGTGGCAAGGCCGGTCTCGGCCTCGAGGCCCTTGTAGAGGTCGACGGAGTATTTCAGCACGCGGGTGATCGAAGCCGACGAGCGCAACTGGCCGACAAGGCCGGCGGCATGCCAGGTCGAGCCCGAGGTCAGCTTGCCTTGTTCGAGCAGAACGACATCGGCTTTGTGGTCGCGCGCCAGATGATAAGCCGTCGAACAGCCGATGATGCCACCGCCGATGACGACGATGGCGGCCTGGGTCGGCAATGTCATGATTTCTGCATCCCGTACTTCGTTCTGTAGTTTTCCAGCGCCGTGTCGAGCCGGGCGAGGTTTTCCTCGGTGTAGGCGACGTAGTCGATACCGGGCGCGTCGAGATAGAGCTCGGACACCATGCTCCACATCGCCTCGCGCAGCAGCGAGGCGCATTGCATGGCCGCGTGCGAACGGCGGATCGCTTCGTCCGGTTCTTTCATGAAATAGGCGGTCAGAAAGGCGAAGGATTCCTCGTCGCTCATGCCGGCGTTGGAGGCGGCGCCTGCGAGGTCGAACATCGCCGTGTTGAAGCCGGCATATTCGAAGTCGATCAGCCACAGCCTGTTGCCGTCGTCGAGAATGTTGGCCGGCAACAGATCATTGTGGCCAAAGACGATCGGCAGCAGTTTCTGCGCGCGCTCCAGTTCGTCGGCCAGCGTCAGCAGGCGCGGCAGGTCGCTGCGCTTGCGGCTGCCGCCTTCTTCAAGCGTGCGCGCATAGTCGCGAATGACATGGAACACCCAGAACATGAAGCCGGCGCCGGAGACGTGACTGGGCATCTCCCGGTGAAAGGCGCGCATCAGGGCTGCGATGCGGCCAAGATTGGCGCGTACGTCCTCGGCGAGATAGGTCTTGGCGCCGAGAAACTCTGTGACCATGATGCCCGGTTCGGCATGGCGGACGGCCGGCGCGAAACCGGCGGCATGCGCCGCCCGCGCCGTCATCACCTCGCGCTCGCGAAAGACATGGTGGAACGGATAGTCCTTGCCGAAGCGCACGACATGTCGTCCCGCCGCGTCCGTGACCACATAATTCGCGTTGCTCAGACCGCCGGGCAGCGGTGCGATCTCGATGCCACCGGTCCAGCAGGGCAGGGCGCGGATGCGATCTTCGGCGGTCACGGAATCATCCCTGGTTTGCTGGGCTTCGACAAGGCGCCGTGAACAGCGCAACGACGGCGGGGAGAAACGTAAATAATCTCGTCGGTGCGGGACGCCAGGATCGGTATCCCGCACCGCACCGACGAGCCCCTTGGCCAGGTTTTTGAGCCCGGCATCCGCCCCCGCGGATCTGAAAATTCCTTGTACAGGCACGTTCCAAACGGCCTGATCGCTGAGTTGCGGCTCTGCCCCCAGTCGCAGATCTGGAGCCTGTTGATGTCTTTGATTTCACGCCAGGGTTTCCCGCTTGTCAATGAAAAGCTGTGACTTTTTTTGGGTATTTTGCCTGAAAGCATAAGGTAGTTGCTTTAAAAGCAATTGAATTACCTTAGAATCGGTCAAGAGCATCAGTTCGGGAAACCAGATGGCCCAGTCCAAACGACACGGCGAGATCCTGCGGCTCCTGCAGGAAGAGGGCACCGTCACCATCGCCAGTCTGGCCGACCGGCTGGGCGTGTCGCTCGAGACGGTGCGCCGCGACGTCAAGCCGCTGACCGGTGATGGCTCTGTCCTCAAGATGCATGGCGCCATCGGCCTGCCGTCAATGATCGGCGAAGCGCCGTTCGAGCGGCGCATGCGTGAGAACGCCGACGCCAAGCGCGTCATTGCCCGCATGGTTGCCGCCACCATCCGCGACGGGGAATCCATCATGCTCGACACCGGAACGACGACCTCGTTCCTTGCGCGTGAACTGCTCGGCCACCGGCGCCTGACGGTCGTCACCAATTCCTCGGACATCGCCCGCACGCTGGCCACCATCAACGGCAACAAGGTCTATATGGCCGGCGGCGAGCTGCGCAGCGATTCCGGCGCTGCTTTCGGCGCCTCGGCGATCGATTTTGTCAGTCGCTTCTCGGTCAGTCACGCCATCATTTCCACCGGGGGCGTCGACGCGGTGATGGGCGTCATGGATTTTGATCTGGATGAGGCCGAGTTCGCCCGCATGGTGCTGTCGCGCGGCCAGCGGTCCCTCGTCATCACCGATCACTCGAAATTCGGCCGTCTTGGTCTGGTCCAGGTCTGCGGCTTCGACAGCTTTTCCGAACTCGCCACCGACCGCTCGCCGCCGCACGACCTGGCCGCCGCCCTTGCGCAGGCCGGCGCCCGGCTCAGCATCGCCGGCGCGGAAGCCGGGTTCTAGCCGAAGACCAGCGATTGGTGGGCGCAGACGCCCGCAAAGGTGCCACCCGATACTGCAAAGGCGATGTTGTGCATCGAACGTGCCGCGTCGCCGGCGGCGTAGACGCCGGGCACGGTCGTCTGCTGCCTGTCGTCGACTGATATCACCGTGCCGAGGAGGCCTTCGGTGAAGCCGCAGCCGAGCTGTTCGGCCAGCGGGCTGGCCATGATATTGCGCGGAGCGGTGAACATCGCCCTGACGCCGGCCTTTCTGCCGTCGTCGAGGTGGACGATCAATCCGCCGGAGCCGTCTTCCTCTAGCTCGGCAACGCTGGTGGGCTCAAACCGCACCTTTCGGCTCTCCAGCGCGCGCATCTGCTCTGTGTCAGGTTCGAACAGGCCATTGCCGAACAGCGTGACATCGCCCCAATCGGTGATCAGCTGTGCCTGATGCATGGACATCGGACCGGTTGCGAGCACGCCGAGCGGCCCGCCGGAAACTTCGTAGCCGTGGCAATAGGGGCAGTGCAGCACGCTCTTTCCCCAGAGCTCGGCAAGCCCGGCAACCTCCGGCAGGATATCGCGCACCCCAGTGGCCAGTACCAGCCGTGCCGCGCCGAATGTCTCGCCACCCTCGGTGGTGATTTCGAACTCGCTGCTGCCAGCGGCAAGGGCCTTGTCGGCGCGCCCGTCGACAACCCTGGCTGTCGGATAGGCCAGTAGTTGGCGCCTTGCGTCATCCAGGATTGCGCCGGGCGCGCGCCCGTCATGTCCGAGGAAGCCGTGCGAATGCTCGGCAAAGCGGTTGCGCGGCCGCCCGGCGTCGATCACCAGCACCTTGCGTCCTGCCCGCGCCACTTGGATGGCGGCGGACAGGCCGGCAAAGCTGCCGCCGATGACGGCAAGATCATACTGCATGGCTGGAGACTCCAATGAGGTCAAAACGGCGGCGGAAATCGGCGGTCAGGTCAGCCAGCGTGATGCGGCTCAGCTTCTCCGCCAGCAGCCTTTCGGCGGCGATGCGAAAATCGTCGAGCACGGCGATCACCGCCTGCTCGACGAGGCAGCCGGGGCTTTCCGGCTCGGTGCTGAACGGCAGCAGCGTCTCGCCAAGGGCGACGCTGATCTCGGCCAGGGATATTTTCTCGGGCGCCCGCCCGAGCAGCCAGCCGCCACCGTGCCCGCGCGACGAGGTGACGATGCCGGCGTCGCGCAAGCCTGCGATGGTGCGGCGGACCACCACCGGATTGGTGTGGATGAAGGTGGCAAGCTGCTCGGAGGTCAGCGCCTGTTCGGGCTTCTCGGCCATGTGGACGAGAATGTGCAGGGTAGAGGACAGTCGGCTGTTGCGCTTCATGTAACTTAGTTAGTTACGATTGGTGTCGATGTCAAACACGTCTCGTCCGCGCCGAGGCGCAATGTCCACGCAATCCATTCGCGGCAAACAGAACCAGTCGGTGCGCGATTCGCCTCGTATGCCGGCGCCAAGGCGTCGGACCCGACATATGCAACGGATTTCGGGTCCGACGCTGACTGCAGCAAACGCCACGCCGACCGATCGAAGCGTTGGATCCAGGATGAAGGTTGCCTGATGCTTTGTCTTTTCTCCAGAGATGGACCGTGGCACCGTTTGGTGTCGGCGTCACCATGTCGCTTCGCATGACGGGGCCGCTGGCAGCCATCCTCGGCTTCGGTCTGTTGGGCGTTTTCTGCCTCGCCTTCACCGAAAAGATCCTGCCAATTCCGCCCTCGCATGTGCTGCTGCTGTTCCTCGGCATGACGGCGGCGCCGGATGCTTCGACGCTGGCGATCCTGCTGATGGTGACGACGCTTGCGTCCGCCAGCGGCTGCCTTGTCTGGTATGCGGTCGGCCGCCGGGTTGGACCTGACCGTGCCGACAGGCTGGTCGAGCGTTTCGGCAAGTACGTGTTCCTGCGCCACGCGACCTACCGCAGGCTCGGCCAGGCCTATCGGCGCAATCACGTCCGGGTGTCCTTGCTGGCGCAGTTCATCCCGACTGTGCGCAATTACCTGCCGATCGCCGCCGGCGCACTCTGCCTGCCCGCTTTGCCCTTCGCGGCCGCGACGCTGCTCGGCGCCACGTTCTGGAACGCGGGCTTTCTCACCACCGGCTATCTGCTGCGCGGCAGCGGCCGGGACTCCTTCACGGTGGGCCTGCGCATCATTGTCATCGTCGTGGCTCTGGAGACGGCATTCATGCTTGCGCTGCGCTATGGCCCCGCATGCCGGCGGCGCATCAAGTTGGCGCTCGGTTGAGCGCCAGCTCTCAGGTCATGGGATAAGCTCTGCAGTCGGCTTTCCTTCGTTCGGCCGCCGGTGTTTAGTCCGGACCATGGCTTTCACCATCCGCCAGCTGCAGTTCTTCATCGCCGTTGCCGAGCAAGGCACGGTCTCGGGCGCCGCCCAGAACCTCTCCATCTCGCAATCGTCGGTCACCGAAGCGATCAAGGAACTCGAAAGCGATCTCGGCGTCGAACTGTTCGAACGCCACCCGCGCGGCCTCAACATCACCCACAAGGGTCACCAGTTCCTGCGCCATGCGACGAAAATCCTCGCCGATGTTTCCGACGCGCGCCGCTCTTTCTCCGGCGAGCAGGCGGTGGCGGCCGGCCGGCTGCAGCTCGGCGTCACCTCGCTGGTCGCCGGCTATGTGCTGTCGGATCTGCTCGCCCGCTACCGCCGTGCCTATCCGGGCGTCGAGGTCTCTGCCATCGAGGACAATGGCGATTATCTCGAACACCTCCTGATCGGCGGCAAGCTCGACATTGCCGTCATGGTCACCTCCAATTTGCGCGACCGCACCGCGTTGCAGTCGGAAATCCTCGAAGTCTCGGCCTATCGGCTGTGGCTGCCGCTCGGTCATCCGCTCGTCGGCGCCGACATCATCAGCATTGGCGACATTGCCTCCGAAACGCTGATCATGCTGACCGTCGACGAGATCGAGGAGAATACCGGCAAGCTGCTGACGGCGATCGGCGCCAAGCCGCATGTCGCCTTCCGCACCCGTTCCGTGGAGGCCGTGCGCAGTCTGGTCGCCACCGGTGCCGGCGTGGCGCTGCTGCCCGATCTCGTCTACCGGCCCTGGTCGCTGGAAGGCGACCGCATCGAATCGCGCGATATTTCCGGCTCCTTGCCGGTGGTCCAGGTCGGCATGGTCTGGCGGCGCGGCTCCGGTCTGCCGCAGGCCGCGCGCGATTTCATCGGTCTTGCCCAGTCGCAACGGACGGTCCGCCAGCGTCCCTGAGAGGCCGGCTGCACATCTATCGGAAAAACCGATATCGCCCTTCTGATAAATGAATTTGCGAAACCGGAATTTTCAAAGCACTTTCGGTTCAGGGACCAAAGCCGCCATCAGAGCGGCATCAAGCCCAACGGACGAACTGACAGTTTTCAGTCCGCGCGTGACCCCTAACGAAGACCGAAACCGGCTTTCAGGGTCAGGCGCCTAAATGGGAGATCGACAATGAATTCATTCCTGAAGTCATGCACTGCTCTGACGGTCGCGCTGACCTTTTCCGGTCAGGCCGTCGCCCAGGTCAAGGAACTTGGCAAGGGCGAAGGCCAGGTCAACATCGTTGCCTGGCCGGGCTACATCGAGCGCGGCGAAACCGACAAGGGCTATGACTGGGTGACCTCCTTCGAGAAGGAAACCGGCTGCAAGGTCAACGTCAAGACCGCCAACACCTCCGACGAGATGGTCTCGCTGATGAATGAGGGCGGCTTCGACCTCGTCACCGCTTCGGGCGATGCCTCGTTGCGCCTCGTTGCCGGCAAGCGCGTGCAGCCGATCAACACCGATCTCATCCCGAGCTGGAAGACGGTCGACGAGCGCCTCAAGGACGCGCCGTGGTTCACCGTTGGCGGCGCCCACTACGGCGTTCCCTACCAGTGGGGTCCCAACGTCCTGATGTACAACACCGACGTGTTCAAGGACGCTCCCAAGAGCTGGAACATCGTCTTTGAGGAAATGAAGCTGCCGGACGGCAAGTCCAACAAGGGCCGCGTCCAGGCCTATGACGGGCCGATCCACATTGCGGATGCGGCCAACTATCTGATGTTCCACAAACCGGAACTCGGCATCAAGGATCCCTATGAACTGAACGAGGACCAGTACAAGGCGGCGCTCGAATTGCTGCGCGTCCAACGCACACTGGTTGGCCGCTATTGGCACGACGCCGCCATCCAGGTCGACGATTTCCAAAACGAAGGCGTCGTCGCTTCCGGCTCGTGGCCGTATCAGGTCAACACGCTGGTCGCCGCCAAGAAGCCGGTCGCTTCCACCATCCCGGAGGAGGGCGCCACTGGTTGGGCCGACACCACCATGATGGAGGCCGACGCCGCCAACCCCAACTGTGCCTATATGTGGATGGAACATTCGCTGTCGCCGAAGGTGCAGGGCGATGTCTCAGCCTGGTTCGGCTCACTGCCCGTCGTGCCCGCCGCCTGCAAGGGCAATGAGCTTTTGACCGACGAGGGTTGCAAGACCAACGGCTACGAGAACTTCGACAAGATCAAGTTCTGGAAGACGCCGGTGTCGAAATGCGCCACCCAGAACGATCAGTGCGTGCCCTACTACCGCTGGGTGTCGGACTATATCGGCGTCATCGGCGGACGATGAGCATCCTTACCCTCCCCCTTGTGGGGAGGGTCGACGCATAGCGTCGGGGCGGGGTCTGCTCGGGGTTTTTCGAGACACCCCCACCCGCGGCTTCGTCGCGACCTCCCCAAGGGGGAGGTGGGACGTCGCGCGACATCAACACATCAAACCGGCAACGGACTGACATCTCATGACCTCCGCCGTCTCCTTCCAGAAAGCCTCGCGCCATTTCGGCAGCGTGCGCGCGGTCGACGCGGTCGATCTCGACATCGCGCCGGGGGAATTCTTCGCCATGCTCGGGCCGTCCGGTTCCGGCAAGACCACTTGCCTGCGCCTCATCGCCGGCTTCGAGCAGCCGACATCGGGCTCGATCTCGATCTTCGGCGACCGCGCCGAGGGCGTTCCGCCCTATCGCCGCAACGTCAACACCGTGTTCCAGGACTATGCGCTGTTCCCGCATCTGAACGTGCTCGACAACGTTGCCTACGGGCTGATGGTCAAGGGCGTCGGCAAGGCTGAGCGGCACAAGGCGGCGGAAGAGGCGCTGTCACTGGTGCGGCTGCCCGGCTATGGCGCCCGCCGGCCCGGCCAGCTTTCCGGTGGCCAGCGCCAGCGCGTGGCACTCGCTCGCGCGCTGGTCAACCAGCCAAAGGTGCTGCTGCTCGACGAGCCGCTCGGCGCGCTCGACCTCAAATTGCGCGAGAACATGCAGGAGGAGTTGAAGTCGCTGCAGAAGGCGCTCGGCATCACCTTCGTCTTCGTCACTCACGACCAGGGCGAAGCGCTGTCGATGGCCGACCGCGTCGCCGTCTTCAACGATGGCAAGATCATGCAGATCGGCACTCCGGAAGATATCTACCAGCGGCCGAGGACCCGCTTCGTCGCCGATTTCGTCGGCTCCTCCAACGTGCTGCCGCCGGATTTCGTGCAGCGCTATTCCGGCCAGCATCGCTGGGGGAGTCTCCGCCCCGAATCCATTCGCGTCGGCCGCGCGGCCAAGGGGGTCACAAGTGGTGAAGGCGTGTCGGCCCGCCTCGTCTCGACCAATTATCTCGGCGCCACGACAAAGCTGGCGCTCGACGCCGACGGGCTGCGGCTGCACGCCATCGTGCCGGCCGGCATCGCCTTGCCGGCAGAAGGCGAGGCGGTTGTGCTGACCTTCAACCGCGAGCACCTGCATCTGATGGACGAGCCGGCATGAGCCTCGACGCCGCCATGGTGCGTGCAACCGCTCCCGCCATCCTGCCGGGTAGCGGCGGTCTGCGCGGCGCTCTGTCGGACCTTTTCTGGCGCAAGCCGAAGGTCCTGTTGCTGCTCATGCTGTTGCCTCCGGTTTTGTGGCTGGGCATCGTCTATATCGGCTCGCTGTTTGCGCTGCTGGCGCAGAGCTTTTTCTCCATCGACGAGTTTTCCGGCCTCATCAACCGCGAGTTCACGCTCAAGACCTATGGCGATCTGTTCCAGGCTGCCAATCTCGACATCATCCTGCGCACGGTGACGATGGCGGCTCTGGTCACGCTGGCCTCGGCCGTCATCGCCTTCCCCATCGCCTACTACGCGGCGCGCTATGCGCGCGGCCGCTGGAAGGCCTTGTTCTATCTCGGCATCATGCTGCCGCTGTGGTCCAGCTATCTGGTCAAGATCTACGCCTGGAAGCTGATCCTGGCCAAGGAAGGCATCCTCACCTGGCTGCTCGCCAAGCTGCATTTGTTGTGGGTTCTCGACGCTTGGCTGTCGCTGCCGATCGTCGGCGGCAATTCCCTGTCGGTATCGTTCACCGGCACCTTCATCGTCTTCGTCTATGTCTGGCTGCCGTTCATGATCCTCCCCGTTCAGGCGGCGCTCGAGCGCGTGCCCGGCAATCTGGTCGAGGCCTCGTCCGACCTCGGCGCTTCACCGGGACAGACCTTCCGCAACGTGCTGTTTCCGCTGGCGCTGCCGGGCATCGTCGCCGGTTCGATCTTCACCTTCTCGCTGACGCTCGGCGATTACATCATCCCGCAGATCATCGGCACCTCGCGTCTGTTCATCGGCCAGGCGGTCTATTCGCAGCAAGGCACCGCCGGCAACATCCCGCTCGCCGCCGCCTTCACCGTGGTGCCGATCGTCATCATGGGCTTCTATCTCTGGGGCGCCAAGCGCATGGGGGCCTTCGATGCGCTCTGATGGTTCCCAGTCGGCTCCGCTCGGCCTGAAGATTGCCGCCGCCTGCGGGCTGCTGTTCCTGCACCTGCCGATCCTGCTGATCTTCGTCTATGCCTTCACCACCGAAGAGAAGAGTTTCGTTTGGCCGCCGCCAGGGCTGACGACGCAGTGGTTCGCCGTGACCTGGAACCGGCCAGATGTCTGGCAGGCGCTGTCGCTGTCGGTCAGGGTGGCCGCGATTTCGACGGCGATCGCGCTCATCCTCGGCACGCTCTGTTCGGCGGCGGTGTCGCGGACAAGATTCTTCGGCCGTGAAACCATCTCGCTGCTGGTCATCCTGCCGATTGCGCTGCCCGGCATCATCACCGGCATTGCGCTGCGCTCGGCCTTTTCGCTGGCCGACATCCCGTTCTCGTTCTGGACGATCGTGCTTGGCCACGCCACCTTCTGCGTGGTCGTCGTCTACAACAACGCCGTCGCCCGTTTCCGCCGCACTTCCGGTTCGATGATCGAGGCCTCGATGGATCTCGGCGCCGACGGTTTTCAGACCTTCCGCCATGTCGTGCTGCCCAACATCGCCACGGCGCTGCTTGCCGGCGGCATGCTGGCCTTCGCGCTGTCCTTCGACGAGGTCATCGTCACCACCTTCACCGCCGGCCAGCAGCAGACGCTGCCGATCTGGATGCTGGAAGAACTGATCCGTCCGCGCCAGCGCCCGGTCACCAATGTCGTTGCCATGGTCGTCATGCTGGTGACGTTGCTGCCGATCCTTGCCGCTTATTACCTCACCCGTGACGGCGACCAGATCGCTGGAAGCGGGAAATGAAAAACAGCGAATAGGGAGTAGCGAATAGGGATCGACGGTCAAACCCTACTCGCTTTCAGCTACTCGCTACTCGCTTCTGTAAAGGGAGAAACCTTATGGACACCCAGATGCTGATCGGCTCGAAATTCGAGAAGGGCACCGAGACCGAGGAGCCGATCCTCAATCCAAAGACCGGGGCGACCATCCTCAACCTGCCCGAGGCCAGCCAGGCGCAGATCGAGGCGGCGGTCACTGCTGCCGAACAGGCGTTCGTCTTGTGGTCGCGCACCACGCCGGCGCAGCGCTCCGGCTATTTGCTGAAGATCGCCGACCGCATCGAAGCCGACGCGAAGGAGTTCGCCACGCTCGAGGCGCTCAACTGCGGCAAGCCGATCAACGCCGTGCTCAATGACGAAATCCCGGCGATCGTCGATTGCTACCGCTTCTTCGCCGGCGCCGTCCGTTCGATGCCGGGCGTCGTCGCTGGCGAATACATTCCCGGCCACACCTCGATGGTCCGTCGCGATGCCATTGGCATCGTCGCTTCCATCGCGCCGTGGAACTATCCGCTGATGATGATGGCCTGGAAGCTGGCGCCGGCGATCGCCGGCGGCAACACCGTCGTCTTCAAACCGTCCGAGCAGACACCGCTGACGGCGCTGAAGCTGGCAAAAATCCTTGCGGACATCCTGCCCGAAGGCGTCGTCAATGTCGTGCTCGGCCGCGGCGACAGCGTCGGCAACACGCTGATCAATCATCCCAAGGTCAACATGATCTCGATCACCGGCGATGTCGCCACCGGCAAGAAGGTGCTGCAGGCGGCCGCCAAGTCGGTCAAGCGCACGCATCTCGAGCTCGGCGGCAAGGCGCCGGTCATCGTCTTCGACGACGCCGACCTCGGCGCCGTGGTCAACGGCCTGCGTGCCTTCGGCTATTACAATGCCGGCCAGGACTGCACCGCCGCCTGCCGCATCTACGCCGGCAAGAAGATCTACGACAAGCTCGTCGCCGATCTCTCCTCGGCCGTCTCGACCATCAAGTACGACCGCCCCGACGATACCGAAAACGAAATCGGCCCGCTGATCTCGCGCCGCCAGCGCGACCGCGTCTCGAGCTTCGTCGAGCGCGCCTCGGAACTGAAACACATCGAGATCACCACCGGCGGCAAGCCGGGCGAGGGCTCCGGCTTCTATTACCAGCCGACCGTCGTCGCCGGCGCGCTGCAGGAAGATGAGATCGTGCGCCGCGAAGTGTTCGGCCCGGTCGTCTCGGTTACTCGTTTTTCGGAAGTCGACGAGGCGGTGAACTGGGCCAATGACAGCGACTACGGCCTGGCGTCATCCGTATGGACCAAGGATGTCTCGCGCGCCATGGCGACGGCCGCCCGCCTGCAATATGGCTGCACCTGGATCAACACCCACTTCATGCTGACCAACGAGATGCCGCATGGCGGGTTGAAGCAGTCCGGCTACGGCAAGGACATGTCGCTCTACGCACTGGAGGATTACACCGCCGTGCGGCATGTGATGGTTGCGCATGGCTAGTTTTGCCTTGTCCCCTTGTGGGAGAAGGTGGATCGGCGCGTAGCGCCGAGACGGATGAGGGGTGTTCCAGCTTGACGCCAGCTTACCCCTCACCCGGGTTGCCAACCGATTTGTGAAGGACAAATCGGGGCAATCCGACCTCTCCCACAAGAGGAGAGGTAAGACCGCAGACCACTACTCCACGATGCGATAGATATTCCACAGGCTGGTGCCAGACACGACATAGGGCTCGATCTCCTTGCCCCATTTCGCGTGCGCGTCGATCTTGCCGATCTTGGCGAAGAACGCCTCCAACTGGGCCAGGCTTTCGACCTGGTGATGGGACTCGACCGTCGCCTCCCGCGCGCCGATCGAACCGGTCATGATCTGGAATTCCAGCTCGTCGAGGCCGACCTGTGACCCGATCTCGCGTTCCCATTTCTTCAACAGGTCGAGCACGGTCTGCTTGTGTCCGAACTTGGCGTCGATCTGCCATCTGGCGCTGAACATCGTCTTCTCCTCCAGGTTGCGGCCCAGGCCGCGGTTGATCCACGGTTGTTGATCTACTCGTCCCAGGCCTGCACGACGGTCTGTCTTGCGATCCGACCGTTCTTCAGCTCCAGCATCGCTGCGCAGAACACCTTGGTGCCGTCCGGATAGGCGCAGGCCTGGGTGAAGGCGAGGCTGTCGCCGTCGGCGATGGTGGTGTCGACCTTGTGGGTCATCGCCCGGCTGCAGATGTCGTCCCAGAATGTGGTGATCGCCGCGCGCCCGCGGATTTCACGCGGCTTGCTCGGCGGGTTGTTGCGGTCGATCACCCGCACCAGCGCGTCTTCGGCATAGAAGCTCGACAGCATCTTGCCGTCACGGGTTTCGATCGCCTTCTTGATCGCGGCGCCGTCCACTGTTTGGGTCTTGGTCAGCATTTCATCCTCCATTGGCCCGTCTTCCGACCGGGCGGTTGATGGTCGATGTGCCGTCCGGCGCTCATCGCCGGGCAGTGGTTCTTACTGCGACTTCGCCTTGACGGCCGCGAATACGTCGTCGGTCTGCTTCTTGAAGGTCGTCAGATCGACCTGGCTGCCGTTGAGCATCGTCGACCAATGGCGCACGATGGCGGACATCGCCACCGCCTCCTTGATCTCCTCGTCGCTGGCGCCGTTGAGCTTGGCCGCCTCGGTGTGGAAATAGATGCAGTACTGGCATGGGATCTGCGCCGCGACGGCGAGGCCCAAAAGTTCCTTGGTCTTGCCGTCAAGCGCCGTCTTCGGGTTGAGCTGCACGCCCTTAATCTCGGCCCAGGCGCCGGCGACGGCCACATCCGGCAGGGTCTTGAACATGTCCGGCACCGAGCCGAGCGTTGCCTCGATGTCCTTGTAGGCGGCCGCCGCGGACGCGTCCTCGGCCTTTGCGGGAGAGATGGCGAACAACGCGCCAACGCTTGCAGCGATCACAAGCAATTTGAGTGTCCGGTTCGACTTCAGCATTTCCTCCTCCGTTCGCAGCGCCTTTTCCAGCGACATCCGCCTAGCCTGCGTGGAGAGAATTGATAGCGCTTACCCGCCCATGGCCGCTTCGCCCGAAAGCGCCATGGCTCTCATGGCCCGTGCGGGCCAGGGTGCCTGGCCGAAAACGCCGCCGCCGCCGCCCGCGACGGCAGATCCAGCTTGAGCAGTATGTTGGCGACATGGCGCTTGACCGTGTGTTCGCTCAGCCGCAATTCGGCGGCGATCGCGGCATTGCTCTTGCCGTCGGCGACGAGGCTCACCACCTCGCTTTCGCGCGCCGTCAATGCGGCCGGCTCGGCGGTCTTGGGTTTGGGCCGGCAGGCGGGTTCCAGATGCTGTTCGGACGTCGCATGGACCAGCGCCAGCGGCTGCTCCAGCTCGTCGACACTGATGCGCCCGGCGTCGGTGAAATGCAGGCCCGACCCAGCCGCCAGATCGGCGATCAGACGCGACGCGATAATGTCGCCGCGGCCGGCATGGGCGGCCAGTTGCATTGCCACCCGCGCCGTCGTCCCAACGGGTGGACCGCGCACTTCGATCTCGCCGACATGCGCCCCTTGTGCGCTTGCCACGCCGATTTCCTGCGCCGCCTCGCGCAGCGCTGCCGCGCAGCGTATGGCGCGTGCCGGGCCGTCGAAGCGCGAAATCATCAACTCGCCATGCAGGCCCACAGAGCGCCCGCCATGGCGCCCGACCAGCAGCCGCCAGGTTTCCTGGAAGCGTTGGCTGCGTTCGCTCCACATCCGGTCGCCGAGCCGTGCCGTGTCGTAGATGCGTGTCACCAGCAGTGCGGCCAGCACGCGGTCTACTTCGCCCACGGCGCGTTCGCCGGTCAGGAATTCCTCGATCAGGTCGGCCACCCCATCGACATCGCCGGTCCAGATCGGATGGTCGCGTCCGGGAATCTCGACCAGTCGGGCGCCGGGGATCTTCTGTGCAAGGAAGCGGCTGGCGTCGGGGTCGACCCGCGCATCGTTGCGGCGATGGATTACAAGCGTCGGCGCGCTGATCACGCTCAGGATATGGCGGATGTCGACGTCGGCGTTCATGCGCGCCAGCGCCGCCGCCGCCGTCGGGCTCGCCGACAATCGTTCGAAACGTGCCCACCACTGGGCGAAATGCGCGTCGTCGACCCGGCTCGGCGCGAAATGGGGCAGCGTGGCGCCAGTGCCCCAGGCTGTCTCCGCCATCTCGATGAAAGCGTCGAGGCGTTCGGGCGACATCACCCATTTGTGGAAATGCGCATAGCCGCCATAGAGCGCCAGCGCCCGTGTCCGCTCCGGATAGGTGGCGGCGAACAGCATTGCCATCGGCGCGCCTTCGGAGGAGCCGAGCAGCGCCGCACGGCCGCTGCCAGCGGCGTCCATTACCGCGCGCACATCGTCTATCCGCGTCTCGAGACTGGGCAGGTTATGCGCGTCGACACGGTCGGACAGGCCGGTGCCGCGCTTGTCGAACAGGATCAGCCGAGAGAACGCCGAAAGCCGCTTCAAGAGCCTGGTGTAGCCCTCGTCTTCCCAGTGCAGGTCGAGGTTGGAAATGAAGCCCGGCACGAAGACGAGATCGAACGATCCCTGCCCGACCACCTGATAGGCGATCCGCACATCGCCGCTACAGGCGTATCGCGTCTCGATCGGCCTCACGAGATTTCCACCCCGGCCTGACGATTTCTGGTCGTCAAACCATAGCAGAACAGCGCAGATTGCGGCAGCTTAAACTTTAGCGATTGTGAATGTAAGTTGGCGCGGCTTGGCGGCTATTCCTGCGAGGCGGCGACGTCGGCAGGGGAGGGCTTGAGCCCGAGTTTGAGGTCGGCCGCAGCCGGCGTGATCGGTCGCTTGATCCTGGCGGAGGCGGCCACCACCAACTCGTTGAAGTTCCCGGTGCCGTCGTCCAGCATTTCGAAGAACTGCCGCCGCATCCTCGGCTCCCAGAACTTGTTGATGTGCTCGGCGACGCCGGCAATGCCTTCCTCGCGCGGCTTGGAATGGAAGAAGTCGGCGATCTGGTTTGCCATGCGCACCAGCTTCTCGGCAGTGCTCATAATGTGTTCTTCGTCATGCGACATGCTTGGCAACTCCGCAAATCACCCGGTCGGGGTGGGTGAAAATATCAAAATCGTCGCCGCGAACCAGCGCCACCAGCGTCATGCCGGACTCTTGCGCCGTGCGGATGGCAAGGGCGGTCGGCGCCGAGACGGCGATGATGAAGGCCGAACCGATAGAAGCCGTCTTCTGCACCATTTCGACCGAAACCCTGGATGTCACCACGACAGCACCGGATGCGCCCTCGATGCCGGCTTTGGCCAGCGCACCCGCCAGCTTGTCGAGCGCATTGTGACGGCCGACATCTTCGCGCGCCATGACGATGCCCTTGCCGGGCACATAGAAGCCGGCGGCGTGCACGGCTCCGGTCTCGGTGTGCAGCGGCTGCACTTTCGACAAAAGCTTGACCGAACGGACAATATCGTTGGCATCAAGCGTAAGCTTTGACACACCAACCGCATCGACCGAACGCATCGCTTCCTCGATCGATTCGATGCCGCAGAGCCCGCAGCCGACCGGACCCGCGAGCCTTCGCCGCCGCGCTTCGAAGCGCGTGTTGGCTCGGTCCTTCAGCCGGATCTGGATGTCGATGCCGGCGCCATGGTCCTCGACCTCGATGGTTTCGATCTCCTCCGGCGCAGCTACAATGCCCTCGGTCAGCGAGAAGCCAAGCGCGAAATCCTCGAAATCGGCCGGGCTTGCCATCATCACCGCATGCGTGGTGCCGGCAAAGGAGAACGCCACCGGCGTCTCTTCCGGCACCATGCGGTTCGCCGTAGCAGTGCCGCTGGCGCGGTGCGCCAGCCGCGATACCTGCGTCGTGGCTTTGCGCCGCGCGCTCAAGACTACTCCGCCGCCTGCAAAGACGCGATGCGCCGGCTCTGCTTGGCTTGCTCGTCATAGTCGCGCTGCCATTCCGACGGCCCATTGGAGGCGCCGACCTGCACCGCCGTCACCTTGTATTCCGGGCAGTTGGTCGCCCAGTCGGAGAAGTCGGTGGTGATCACGTTGGCCTGCGTGTCCGGATGGTGGAACGTCGTGTAGACCACGCCGGGCGACACCCGGTCGGTGATCAGCGCGCGCAGCGTCGTCTCGCCCGAGCGGCTGGTCAGCCGGACCCAGTCGCCGTCGCGCAAGCCGCGGTTCTCGGCGTCGTGCGGATGAATCTCCAGCCGGTCCTCCGAGTGCCACATGCTGTTGTCGGTGCGCCTGGTCTGCGCGCCGACATTGTACTGCGACAGGATGCGGCCGGTGGTGAGCAGCAGCGGGAAGCGCGGCCCCGTCCTTTCGTCCGTCGCCACATATTCGGTACGGATGAACTTGCCCTTGCCGCGCACGAACCCGTCGATATGCATGATCGGGGTGCCGAGCGGCGCCTTCTCGTTGCAGGGCCATTGCACGGACCCGACACGGTCGAGCAGCTCGAAGGAGACGCCGGCGAAGCTCGGCGTGGTCATCGCGATCTCGTCCATGATTTCGGAGGGATGCTTATAGTTCCAGTC
This sequence comes from Mesorhizobium sp. M7A.F.Ca.CA.001.04.2.1, assembly GCF_003998485.1. NCBI lineage: Bacteria > Pseudomonadati > Pseudomonadota > Alphaproteobacteria > Hyphomicrobiales > Phyllobacteriaceae > Mesorhizobium > Mesorhizobium sp. M7A.F.Ca.CA.001.04.2.1. The sequence continues at coordinate 40,998 of NZ_RZQT01000025.1, read as the reverse complement.
CAGCCCGATCGCGCGGGCAAGCTCCTGCGTCGCCTCCCAATCGGCGTAGCGCGCCTTCGGCTCAAGAACCTTGCGCACCATGTTGATGCGGCGCTCGGCGTTGGTGAAGGTGCCGTCCTTCTCCAGGAAGGTCGAGCCCGGCAGGAAGACATGCGCGTAGTTCGCCGTCTCGTTGAGGAAGAGGTCGTGCACGACGACGCATTCCATCGCGGCAAGGCCGGCTGCGACATGCTTGGTGTCGGGATCGGACTGCAGAATGTCTTCGCCCTGGATGTAGATGCCCTTGAAGCTGCCGTCGACGGCGGCGTCCAGCATGTTGGGGATGCGCAGGCCGGGTTCGTCGTCCAGCTTTACGCCCCACAAGGTCTCGTAGATATCGCGCACGGCTTCGCCGGAGATGTGGCGATAGCCCGGCAGTTCGTGCGGGAAGGAACCCATGTCGCAGGAGCCCTGCACGTTGTTCTGGCCGCGCAGCGGGTTCACGCCGACGCCGGGCCGGCCGATATTGCCGGTGGCCATGGCGAGATTGGCGATTGCCATCACAGTGGTCGAACCTTGGCTGTGTTCCGTCACGCCCAGGCCGTAATAGATCGCGCCGTTGCCGCCGGTGGCGTAGAGACGCGCAGCACCGCGGATCAGCTCGGGATCGACGCCGGACAATTTGCCGACGGTTTCGGGGCTGTTTTCCGGCAAGGCGACGAACGATGCCCAATCCTGGAACTCCGTCCAGTCGCAACGTTCGCGGATGAAGGCTTCGTCGAACAAGCCCTCGGTGACGATCACATGCGCCAGCGCCGTCAGCACGGCCACATTGGTGCCGGGCTTCAGCGGCAGGTGGTAATCCGCTTCGATATGAGCCGACTTGACCATCTCGGTGCGGCGCGGATCGAGCACGATCAGCTTGGCGCCCTGGCGCAGCCGCTTCTTGAGCCGCGAGGCGAACACCGGGTGAGCGGAAGCCGGATTGGCGCCGATGATGACGGCGACGTCGGTGAAGTCGACGGAATCGAAATCCTGCGTGCCGGCAGACGTGCCATATGTCTGGCCGAGCCCGTAGCCCGTCGGCGAATGGCAGACGCGTGCGCAGGTGTCGACATTGTTGTTGCGGAAACCCTGCCGCACCATCTTCTGGACGAGGTAGGTTTCCTCATTGGTGCAGCGCGACGAGGTGATGCCGCCGATCGCGGTGCGTCCGTACTGGTATTGGATGCGGCGGAATTCCTTGGCGGTATGGGCGATCGCCTCTTCCCAGCTTACTTCGCGCCACGGATCGGTGACCTTTTCGCGGATCATCGGCGACAGGATGCGGTCCTTGTGGGTGGCGTAGCCATAGGCGAAACGGCCCTTCACGCAGGAATGGCCGTGGTTCGCCTTGCCCTCCTTGTAGGGCATCATGCGAACGACTTCGTCACCCTTCACCTCGGCCTTGAACGAGCAGCCGACGCCGCAATAGGCGCAGGTGGTGACGGCCGAGCGCTCCGGCAGGCCCTTGGCAAGCACCGTCTTCTCACGCAGCGCATCGGTCGGGCAGGCCTGGACGCAAGCGCCGCAGGACACGCATTCCGAATCGATGAACGCCTCGTGCATTCCGGCCGAAACCCGGGATTCGAAGCCGCGTCCCTCGATGGTCAGCGCAAACGTGCCCTGCACTTCTTCGCACGCCCGCACGCAGCGCGAGCAGACGATGCATTGCGAGGCATCATAGGTGAAATAGGGGTTGGATTCGTCGCGGGCGATGTAATCGACTGCCAGCGAGCCATGGCCGGGCGCCACGCCACCTTCCGGCTTGACGTGGTTGCGGCCCTCGATGCCGTAGCGGTTCTCGGTCAGGCCGATCGACTTCGCCACCGCGTCGAACTCGCTGGCGCCGGTTCCGGCCTGTTCGTTCCAGCCGGTCGGATGGTCGGAGACATAGAGCTCCATGACGCCACGGCGAATGGCATCGAGCCGCTCGGTCTGCGTGCGCACGATCATGCCTTCGCCGACAGGCGTCGTGCAGGATGCCGGCGTGCCGCCGCGTCCTTCGATCTCCACAAGGCAGACACGGCACGAACCGAAGGAGTCCAGCATGTCGGTGGCGCAGAGCTTCGGGATTTCGACCCCGCCCTCCATCGCGGCACGCATGATCGAGGTGCCTTCCGGCACGGTGATGCTGCGCCCGTCGACGTTCAGCGTGACCTGCTTCTGCGCCTTCGATTGCGGGGTTCCGTAGTCGATCTCTTCGACGAGGGATGGGAAGTCGGCCTTGATGTTCATCTGCCAGCTCCTATTCGGCAGCCACGCGCACGGGCGCGGGCTTGAAGTCGTCAGGGAAATGGGTGATCGAGCTCATCACAGGGTAGGGCGTGAAGCCGCCCAGCGCGCAGAGCGAGCCGAATTTCATCGTGTTGCAGAGGTCGGTGACCAGAGCGAGGTTCTTCTCCGGCTCGATGCCCGCGGCGAGTTTGTCGATGGTCTCGACACCGCGCGTCGAGCCGATGCGGCAGGGCGTGCACTTGCCGCAGCTTTCGATGGCGCAGAATTCCATGGCGAAGCGCGCCTGTTTCAGCATGTCGGCGGTGTCGTCGAACACCACGATACCGGCATGGCCGATCAGCCCGTCCTTGGCCGCGAAGGCTTCATAGTCGAATGGCGTGTCGAACAGCGCGCGCGGGAAATAGGCGCCGAGCGGTCCGCCGACCTGCACTGCCTTGACCGGCCGGCCGGTGGCCGTGCCGCCGCCGATCTCGTCGACGATCTCGCCAAGCGTCATGCCGAAAGCGGCTTCGAACAGCCCTGCAAATTTGACATTGCCGGCGATCTGGACCGGGATCGTGCCGCGCGAGCGGCCCATGCCGAAATCCTTGTAGAAGGCCGCACCCTTGTCCATGATGACGGGCACAGAGGCTAGGCTGATGACGTTGTTGATCACCGTCGGCTTGCCGAACAGCCCCTTATGCGCAGGCAGAGGCGGCTTTGCCCGCACCATGCCGCGCTTGCCCTCGAGCGAATCGAGCAGCGCCGTCTCTTCGCCGCAGACATAGGCGCCGGCGCCGACCCGGATCTCCATGTCGAACGCGTGAGGGGAACCCAGCACGCTGGCGCCAAGAACGCCGGCCTTGCGGGCGATCTCGACGGCCTTGTTCATCGCCGCCACCGCATGCGGATATTCCGAGCGGACATAGACGAAGCCCTTGGTCGCGCCCGTGGCTATACCGGCGATCGTCATGCCTTCGATCAGCACGAAGGGATCGCCCTCCATGATCATGCGGTCGGCGAAGGTGCCGGAGTCGCCTTCATCGGCGTTGCAGACGATGTATTTGCGGTCGCCTGCTGTATCGAGCACCGTCTTCCATTTGATGCCGGTCGGGAAGCCGGCGCCGCCGCGCCCGCGCAGGCCGGATTCGGTCACCTCTGCGACGATGGCGGCAGGCGTCAGCGCCAGCGCGTTCATCAGTCCATTCAACCCGCCATGTTTTTTGTAGGATTCGAGCGACAGCGGATCCGTGACGCCGCAGCGCGCGAAGGTCAGCCGTGTCTGCTTGGCCAGGAACGGGATCTTGTCCGGCGCGCCCAGCCAGCGTTTATGATGGCCGCCGGTAAGGAAGCCGCTGTCGAACAGGCTTTTGACGTCGGACGGTTTGACCGGCCCGTAGGCGATGCGGCCGTTGGCTGTAGCGACTTCGACCATCGGTTCGAGGAAATAGGCGCCGCGCGAACCATTGCGCACGATCTTGGCTTCGATGCCGCGCTCGGCGAGTTCGCCGGCGATCGCCTTGGCGACCTTTTCGGCGCCAAGCGCCAGCGCACCGGAATCGCCGGGAATGTAGATACGCGGGATCATGAGAGCACCTCTGCAACGATCTCGTCGAGCTTCTCGTCATCGAGCCGTCCGATCACCTCGCCATCGAGCATGGCGGCGGGCGAACAGGCGCACAGGCCAAGACAGTAGACCGGCTCCAGCGTCACCGAACCGTCGCGGGTCGTTTCATGAAAGCCGATGCCCAGCAGTTGCTTCAGCTTGGCGGCGATGGCATCCGACCCCATGGACTGGCAGGATTCCGCCTGGCAGAGCTTCAACACATGCCGGCCTGCCGGATGGCTTCGGTAATCGTGATAGAAGCTGACGACGCCGTGCACCTCGGCCCTGGAAATGTTCAGCGCCTCGGCGATGACCGGCAGCGCATCCTTGGGCACATGGCCGAACTCTTCCTGGATGCCGTGGAGGATCGGCAGCAAAGGGCCTTCGAGCCCCTTCATCTCCTGGATGATCGCGGCCGTGCGCGACGTAATCTCGGTACTTGCAGGCTGCATTGTCATGCAGCGCCCTCCCTATCGTAGCGACCCACGCATATCGGCCAAAAGCATCAAGCTGTTTTGGAACAACGACATGCGCGTGCCGCTTTATCGCTAAGTGCTTAAGAAACCAGAGAAAACCTCTGAAATCAATAAAGCGGTTTCGTTGTACGATAGAAATCTTCTATCGTTCCGTTTGACTAACCCTGTCTAGTGGAACGGTTGGCATGGAAATCGTCCGCCAGCGCCATTGCCTCGTCCAGCAGCGCCGAGACCAAAGGTGTGTGCGGTTCGCGCGGTGTCGCCACCAGGCCGACCGTGTGGCTGGCGTCTGGTTCGATGATTGGAATGGCCCGGATCGGTTCGGAAAAGCCGAATGTTTCCGCAAGGTTGAGCGGCATGATCGACGACCATTTGCCGGTGCGGATGTGCGAAAACAGCACGATCATCGAATTGGATTCCAGCGTCGGTCGCACCTGCACGCCGGCTTCGGCCAGATGCTGGTCGATGATGCGGCGGTTCTGCATGTCCGGCGTCAACAGGCACAGCGGCAGGCTTGAGAGCTCCGCCCATGTCACTTTGTCGCGGTCGGAATAGGGATTTCCCATCGCGGTGATCAGTTGGTAGCGCTCGTCATAGAGCGGCACGCTGGTCACCCGCCCCAGCGGCTCGTTGTCGAGATAGGTGATGCCGGCATCGATGTCGAAATTGCCGAGCAGCGACAGCACCTCGATCGAAGTCCGCGACAGCACCGAAAAGGTGACGCCGGGATGCTTTTCGCGAAATGGCGTCGTCAGCCGCGGCAGCATGGCGAGCGCCGTCGGGATGGCGGCGATGCGGATACGGCCCGAAAGTCCGTGGCGCGCCGCGCGCATTTCCTCGCGCATGGTCCTGGTGTCGCCGACGATGCGGCGTGCCCACACCAGCACCTGTTTTCCCTCCGGCGTCAGCCCCTGGAAGCGTGAGCCACGCAGAACCAGCATGACGCCAAGCTGGCCTTCCAACTGCTTGATGCCGGCCGACAGCGTCGGCTGCGTGACGCCGCACACCTCCGCCGCCCGGCCGAAATGCTCCTCCCTGGCGAGCGCGATGAAGAATTCCAGCTTGTCGATCATGTGATCTTTCCGGTCGTTCGCTGCAAGGTCGGGGAAATTGTGCTCTACCGCAAGCGCCACGCACAATTGCCCTGCATCCACACCTTTAAGCCGGCTACCTGTTTCCCGCGGCTGAATGCGGCGCTATGTGGATGAAACTGGGAGATCGACCATGCTGGGCTGGTTCCGCAAGCTTTTGCCGCGCGAAGATCGCTTCTTCGACCTGTTCGAACGACATTCCCGCACCGTGGTCGGCGGCGCCGAGGCGCTGGAGCAGCTTCTACAGGGCAGGGATATCGATCTCTGGTGCCAGAAAATCATCGATCTCGAAGATGAGGCCGACCACATCACCGCGGAAGTCCTGCTGGCTGTACGGCGCTCCTTCATCACGCCTTTCGATCGCGGCGACATCAAGGACCTGATCCAGTCGATGGATGACGCCATCGATATGATGCACAAGACGGTCAAGACGGTGAAGCTGTTCGAGCGCAAGGAGTTCGATCCGCTGATGCAGGAAATGGGTGGCGTCATCGTCGCCGCCGCCAAGCTGGTGGCCGAGGCGATCCCGCTGCTCAACAAGGTCGCAACGCATACTGTGCGCCTCAACGCCATCGCCGAAGAGGTGATGCGCGTCGAAAGCCGGGCCGACGACCTGCACGAGCAAGGGCTGAAGGATCTCTTCAGGAAGCACGGCAGCAGCGATCCGATGGCCTATATGATCGGAAGCGAGATTTATGGCCAACTGGAAAAGGTGGTCGACCGCTTCGAGGACGTCGCCAACGAGATCAGCGGCATCGTCATTGAGAATGTCTAGGTGATGGAAGCAACCATTGCCTTTCCCGTGCTGGCCGGCCTCGTCGCCGTCGCACTGTTCTTCGACTTTCTCAACGGCCTGCACGACGCCGCCAATTCCATCGCCACCATCGTTTCCACCCGCGTGCTGCGGCCGCAATATGCGGTGCTGTGGGCGGCATTCTTCAATTTCATCGCCTTCATGTTCTTCGGCCTCCACGTTGCCGAGACCGTAGGCAAAGGCATCGTCGACGTCAGCATCGTCACCCCGGCGGTGATCTTTGCAGCCCTGGTCGGCGCCATCGTCTGGAACATCGTCACCTGGATCGCCGGCATCCCTTCGAGCAGCTCGCATGCGCTGATCGGCGGCTTGGTCGGCGCCGGTGTTGCGAAGGCAGGCGTGGGCGCCATCGTCTGGACCGGGCTTGGCAAGACGGTTGCGGCAATCGTCTTGTCGCCGGCGACCGGCTTTATCCTGGCGCTCGTCCTGGTTCTCGTCGTCTCGTGGCTCTTCGTGCGCCAGACGCCGTTTGCGGTCGACAGCACCTTCCGCGTCATGCAGTTCTTTTCCGCCTCGCTCTATTCCCTCGGGCACGGCGGCAATGACGCCCAGAAGACCATGGGCATCATCGCCGTGCTGCTCTATTCGCAAGGCATGCTCGGCGCGACTTTCTACGTGCCGCTGTGGGTGGTCCTCACTTGCCAGTCGGCACTGGCGCTCGGCACCCTGTTCGGCGGCTGGCGCATCGTCCACACCATGGGCTCGAAGATCACCCGGCTGAACCCGATGCAGGGTTTTTGCGCCGAAACCGGTGGGGCGATCACGCTGTTTGCGGCGACCTGGCTCGGCGTTCCCGTATCGACCACCCACACCATCACCGGCGCCATCATCGGCGTCGGCGCCGCCCGCCGCGTCTCGGCCGTGCGCTGGGGCATTGCCGGCAACATCGTCATCGCCTGGATCGTTACCTTGCCGGCCACCGCTTTGATTTCGGCGCTCACCTACCTCGCGGTTGGCCTGGCGAGGTGAGGTGAAGAAATCTACCTGTCCACAAGGTTCAGGATGTTGCCGTCTGGATCCTTGAACAGGCAACCTTCATTCCGTAACCGACGTGGAGATCGCCCTCCAGCGTCAAGCCCGGCATCTGATAGTGCTCGAAGGCGACGCCCTTCGACTTCAGCTCCTTGACGATGTTGCCGATCTCGTCGCCAACCATCCAGGTCACCGCTGTCGCCTTGTTGGTTCCGGCAAATTGGGAATGATAGACGTTGAGGGTGGTATCGCCGCTTTTGTACACGATCAGTTCGCCCCCCTCATCCTGCACCTGTTTCAGGCCAAGCGTTCCTTCGTAGAAAGCCTTGGCCTTTGCCAGATCGCTTACCGCCAGATTTGCCGTTGCGTTGCTGTTTGCGAGCATAATCGCCTCCTTCTCGGCTTGTCGGTCCCGTGCTGGTCGTTGAAATAGGTCGCTGCGATCGTTTGGCGACTGTCGGCTGGATTGATTGCTGGCCGCATCGGCGCTCGCTTATCTGGAGGACGTTTGGCGCGGATGAAATCCGGCAGGACCCGCCGGTTTTTCAGGCACGCCAAGACAGCCATTGCTCCACGGCTTGGTTCTGTCCGGAAACTGCATTATCTCAGGTGCAAGCTGCATCTCAGGCGCAAGCTGCGTAAGGAAAAACTGCCATGTCCGTCACCAAGGAAATCGTCACCGAGCGTCTGAAGACGGTCAACGGGCCGGATTTCACCGGCAACATCGTCGACCTCGGCATGGTTTCGGAAATTTTCATCGCCGACGGGAAGGTCTTCTTCTCGATTACCGTTCCCGCCGCCCGCGCCCAGGAAATGGAGCCGCTGCGCGCCGCTGCCGAGAGTGTCGTCAAGGCGATCCCCGGTGTCGCCGGCGCCGTCGTCGCGCTGACGGCGGAGAAGAAGGGCGGCGGCATGGAGGCGCCGGTTCCATCGCGCCCCGCACCCAGGCCCGTTCCGCCGGCTGCGCCCGCTGCCGCCGCGCCGCGTGTGGCTCCGCACGCGCCGGCCTCGCACAGCTCGGGCAAGCGTGGCGTGCCCGGTATCGAAGCGATCATTGCCGTTGCTTCCGGCAAAGGCGGCGTCGGCAAGTCGACCACCGCCGTCAACATCGCGCTCGGCCTCGCCGCCAACGGCCTGCGCGTCGGCGTGCTCGATGCCGACATCTACGGCCCGTCCATGCCAAGGCTGCTCAACATCCACGGCCGGCCGCAGACCGTCGACGGCAAGATCCTGAAACCGATGGAGAATTACGGCCTGAAGGTGATGTCGATGGGTTTCCTCGTCGACGAGGAAACGCCGATGATCTGGCGTGGCCCGATGGTGATGTCGGCACTGACGCAGATGCTGCGTGAAGTCGAATGGGGTCGGCTCGACGTGCTCGTCGTCGACATGCCGCCCGGCACCGGCGACGCGCAACTGACCATGGCCCAACAGGTGCCGCTGGCTGGCGCCGTCATCGTCTCGACGCCGCAGGACCTGGCCCTGATCGACGCGCGAAAAGGCCTCAACATGTTCAAGAAGGTCGACGTGCCGCTGCTCGGCATCGTCGAGAACATGAGCTATTTCATCGCCCCGGACACCGGCAAGCGCTACGACATCTTCGGTCATGGCGGGGCGCGGCGCGAGGCCGAGCGCCTTGGCGTCACCTTCCTCGGCGAGGTGCCGCTCGAGATGGGCATTCGCGAAAGCTCGGATGCCGGCACGCCGGTTGTCGTCTCCAAGCCCGACGGCGCCGAGGCGAAAATCTACCGCGACATCGCCTCGAAGGTCTGGGACCGGGTTAACGAAGAGCGTGGTGCTGCGGCAGCGGCGGTGCCGAGTATTGTTTTCGAGTAGCTTGTTCGGCAGCCGCCGCCGCTCTGCAGCCTAGGCCGCGCCGACCTTCTCGCCGAAGCTGGAAAAAAACTGTCCGGCCAGTTTCTTCGAGGTCGATTCGATCAGCCGGCTGCCGAGCTGGGCGATCTTGCCGCCGACATCGGCCTTGGCCGCGTAGTTCAATATCGTGGCGTCGGGTCCATCTGCCGTCAGCGTCACGTCGGCGCCACCCTTGGCGAAGCCTGCAATGCCGCCCTTGCCTTCGCCCTGGATGGTGTAGGAGTGCGGCGGCTTCAGGTTCTTCAGCGTCACTTCGCCGTTGAACGTCGCCTTGATCGGTCCGATCTTCACCACCACGGTTGCCGCCATCTCGGTCGGCGACTTCATCTCCAGGCTCTGGCAACCGGGAATGGTCGCCTTCAAGACCTCGGGATCGTTCAGCGCTTCCCACACTTTTTGCAGCGGTGCGGCAATGCGCTCCTCGCCTTCGATCACCAAAGCCATGAAAACCTCCCGGACAAGACTGTCCGAACCCGTAACGCACGGCTTGGGGCGTGTCTATCGCACCAAAGTCCGGTTGCGACCGCACGCCCTCTTGCCTGCTCCCGCGCGTTGCCATATCGATTTGTCTTACAAATACGGAGACCATGATGGCAGGCGCCCCCACCCATAAGAAAAAATTTCGCTCGCAGGAGTGGTTCGACAATCCCGACAATCCGGGCATGACGGCTCTCTATCTCGAGCGCTATCTCAATTACGGCCTGACGCGCGCCGAACTGATGTCCGGCAAGCCGCTGATCGGCATCGCCCAGACCGGCTCGGATCTGTCGCCCTGCAACCGTCATCATATCGAACTGGCCAAGCGTGTGCGCGAAGGCATCGTCTCGATGGGCGGTATTCCGTTCGAGTTCCCCTGCCATCCGATCCAGGAGACCGGCAAGCGGCCGACCGCAGCGCTCGACCGCAACCTTGCCTACCTCAGCCTGGTCGAGGTGCTTTACGGCTACCCGCTCGATGGCGTCGTGCTGACCATCGGTTGCGACAAGACGACGCCGGCGCTGCTGATGGCAGCGGCCACCGTCAACATTCCGGCGATCGCGCTGTCGGTCGGGCCGATGCTCAATGGCTGGCACAAGGGCAAGCGCACCGGCTCCGGTACCATCGTCTGGGAATCACGCCAGCGCCTGTCGGCCGGCGAGATCGATTATGACGAGTTCATGGACATCGTCGCCTCGTCGGCGCCGTCCACCGGCTATTGCAACACCATGGGCACCGCCACCACGATGAACTCGCTGGCCGAGGCGCTTGGCATGCAGTTGCCGGGCTCGGCCGCCATTCCCGCGCCCTACCGCGAGCGTGGCCAGATTTCCTATGAGACCGGAAAACGCATCGTCGAGATGGTGCATGAGGATCTGAAGCCGTCCGACATCATGACGAGAGAGGCTTTCGAGAACGCCATCGTCGTCAATTCGGCCATTGGCGGCTCAACCAACGCGCCGATCCACCTCAATGCCATCGCCCGCCACCTTGGTGTCAAGCTCGACAATGACGACTGGCAGACGGTCGGCCTCAATGTGCCGCTGCTGGTCAATTTGCAGCCGACGGGCGAATATCTTGGCGAGGACTACCATCATGCCGGCGGCGTGCCGGCGGTCATTGCCGAACTGATGAAGGGCGACCTGTTGCCGCATCCCGGCGCACGCACCGTCAACGGCAAGTCGATCGGCGAGAATAGCGAGGGCGTCGCCAACGAAAACCCCGACGTCATCCGCTCTGTCGCCAAGCCGCTGAAGGCCAATGCCGGCTTCATCAATCTCAGGGGCAATCTGTTCGATTCGGCGATCATGAAGACCAGCGGCATCTCGCCCGAGTTTCGCGAACGCTATCTGTCCAATCCTAGGGATCCCGAGGCTTTCGAAGGCAACGCCATGGTTTTCGACGGGCCGGAGGATTACCACGCCCGCATCGACGACCCGGCGCAAGGCATCGACGAACACACCATCCTGTTCATGCGCGGCGCCGGCCCGGTCGGCTATCCCGGCGGTGCCGAGGTCGTCAACATGCAGCCGCCGGCCTATCTCATCAAGAAGGGCATCCACGCGCTCGCCTGCATCGGGGACGGCCGCCAGTCGGGCACGTCGGGTTCGCCGTCGATCCTCAACGCCTCGCCGGAAGCGGCGATCGGCGGCGGACTGGCGCTGCTCAAGACGGGCGACCGGGTCCGCATCGACTTGCGCAAGGGCACGGCCGACATCCTCGTCACCGACGACGAGATCACCCGGCGCCGCGCCGAACTGCAGAACAATGGCGGCTTCCACTATCCCGAGCACCAGACGCCCTGGCAGGAGATCCAGCGCGGTATGGTCGCGCAGTTTTCGGAGGGAATGGTGCTGAAGCCGGCGGTGAAATACCAGGATGTCGCGCACACCAGCGGTGTCCCCAGGGACAATCATTGATTCTGGATCGACGGATGGCGGCTTGATCAAATCAGGCCGCCGTCGGTTTTCCGGTCAGCGTGTTGCATCGCTGCCGGGTAGGTCGAGAACGGCCACCGTCCTTGACAAGCGCGCCCAACAAATCCACCATCATGACAAGGGGTGCATCGCGACGACCCCGTGAGGCGTCAGCCCAACGTTCGCGTCCAAGCTTCTCTTTTCAGGAGGTGGACGCCATGCCGTCAACAACCGCTATCACCGTACCGCAATTGTCCCGGCTCATAGGTCTGCCGGGCGCCCCAGTCATTGTCGATGTTCGCATAGATGAAGATTTCGACGCCGATCCGCGGCTGTTGCCGGCGTCGTGCCGTCGCGATTTCAAAACCGTTTCAAGCTGGGCGGCCACGTTCGCCGGCAAGCCAGTGGCCGTCGTTTGCCAGAGGGGGCAAAAGCTCTCGCAAGGCGTGGCCGCATGGCTGCGCCATGAGGGGATATCAGCTGAATCTCTCGAAGGCGGCTTTGAAGCCTGGCGCGATGCCGGCGGGCTTCTGGCCCGCACCGCCAAGATGCCGCCACGCAATGAAAAGGGCGCCACCGTCTGGGTGACGCGATCGCGCCCGAAGGTCGACCGCATCGCTTGCCCGTGGCTGATCCGGCGTTTCGTCGACCCCGACGCGGTGTTCCTGTTCGTCGAACCCGCTGAAGTGTTGGCTGTTGCCGACCGCTTTCAGGCCGTGCCGTTCGACATCGACAATGTGTTCTGGAGCCATCGCGGCGAGCGCTGCACCTTCGACACGATGATCGAGGAGTTCGGGCTGGAATCCGCGGCGCTCGATCGCCTCGCTGCAATCGTGCGGGCGGCCGACACTGCAAGCCTTGACCTGGTGCCTCAGGCGGCCGGCTTTCTGGTTGCCTCGCTTGGTCTGTCGCGTATGTACCGCGACGATCTGGAACAACTGGAAGCAGGCATGCTGCTCTACGACGCGTTCTTCCGCTGGTGTCGCGACGCCACCGAAGAAACGCACAACTGGCCGGCTGCGGGTAAGCCGTCGTGACCGCTCTTGTCCCGGACAATAAGGCGGGAACCGTCCCGGTGCCGGCTGCACCGACCTTCACCGAGGCCGTGAAGGTCTGGGCGAAAATCGGATTGCTCAGCTTTGGCGGTCCGGCCGGGCAGATCGCGCTGATGCACAAGGAACTGGTCGAGGAGCGGCGCTGGATCGGTGAGCGGCGTTTCCTGCACGCGCTGAACTACTGCATGTTGCTGCCTGGCCCGGAAGCCCAGCAACTCGCCATCTACATCGGTTGGCTGCTGCACAGGACGGCCGGCGGCCTTGTCGCCGGCATCCTGTTCGTCTTGCCGGGCGCGCTCGTCATGCTCGCCTTGAGCAGCCTCTACGTCCTCTATGGCGACGTGCCGCTTGTCGCGGCGCTGTTTTTCGGGGTCAAGGCGGCTGTGCTTGCCATTGTCGTCGAGGCGGTGGTCCGGATCAGCCGGCGTGCCCTCAAGAACCGGGTCATGGTGTCGATCGCGGTCGCGGCGTTCATCGCCATCTATGCGTTGAATGTGCCCTTTCCGCTCATCGTCCTGCTAGCCGGCCTGACGGGATGGCTGGGGGATCGCATTGCTCCCGCCCTGTTTTCCGGCTCGGCCCATGGCAAGGACGATGTTGCCGACTTCAAGGGAGCGGTCGACCTGATGTTCGAGCGTGGCGAACTGGCCCATGTCAAACCGACCAGATGGCATGCACCGCGCACCGTCGCCATCTGGCTGCCGCTCTGGCTCGGGCCTGTTCTTTTGATCTGGTGGTTCACCGGCTCTGCAAGCGTCTGGACCGAGATAGGCCGGTTCTTCAGTCTCATGGCTGTCGTCACCTTCGGTGGCGCCTATGCGGTCCTCGCTTATGTCGCACAGGCAGCCGTCCAGTCCTTCGGCTGGCTGGCGCCGGGTGAAATGGTCGATGGCCTTGGGCTCGCCGAAACGACGCCAGGGCCGCTCATCCTGGTGCTGCAGTTCGTCGGCTTCATCGCCGCGTTCCGCCATTCCGGCTCGCTGGACCCGTTGGTTGCCGGATCGCTGGGGGCTTTGCTCACTCTGTGGGTGACGTTCACGCCTTGCTTCTTCTGGATATTCCTCGGTGCGCCCTACATCGAGGCCTTGCGCGGCAACAAGGCACTGTCGGCCGCACTGGGCGCGATCACCGCCGCCGTTGTCGGGGTAATTATGAATCTGGCCCTATGGTTTGCCTTGCACGTCATCTTCCGTGAGGTGCGCGCGACGGGCCTTGGCATGAACGTGCCGGTGCTTTCGTCGATCGACTGGCGCGCGGCCTTGCTTTCCGTGGCCGCCATGGTCGCCATCCTGAAGCTGAAAGTCGGCATGCTGCCGACACTCGCGCTATCCGCCCTTGCAGGGATCTTGCTGGCGGCGGCTGGTTAGACAGCACCGCCTTTGCAATCCGCTTGCCCACCACCTAAGTGGGCTGGAAATGGAAGGAAACATCATGGCCGGACGGCGATCTTCCCTCGGCTTTCTCGGAATGTTCGGCCGTTCGGGCGACTTGAGGCAGCTCGACGATGCATTGCGCGGCGCCGATCTGCATCCAGCCCTTGTGCCGGAGGGCGTGAAGCTTACCCTCGTCAATCTCATGAAGGATCGCTGGCCCGACGAGCCGCCACCGGGCACCTATGCGTCGGTGGCACAATTATGCAGCTATTGCATCGCGGGTCCCGAAACCTTCGAGCAAGCCAATGGCCATGAGCGGACGCTGGGAGCCGAGCGCCGCATCGAGGCGGCGCTTGAAGCCGGTGACAGCCTCGACGCGCAGATCGTGCTGATGACGCTGCATGCCAAGCTCATCAACCCCGAAGTCGTCGACCGATACGGGCTCAGCGCGGAATGACGCGAAAGGCAAGATCTGCCTGATTCTCCTAGAGCAATTCTAGGAAAAGTGTGAGCGGTTTTCCGTCTAGAATTGCGTCAAAACAAAGAGTTAGAGCAGATCGCCGTTTCCGTGAAACGGTGAATGCTCTAAGGCAGCCGAGCCGTTCAGGCCCGGCTGATCTCCTCGAGATACCAGCCGATGTAGCGCAGTTCGTTATATTCCATCGGCGCGATAGGTCCGGGCACGAAATAGTGCGAGCGCACGCCGCGCGCAGTGTGCTCGATGATCTTCTTGTCCTCTTCGGTGGTGATCTTCCACAGCCAGGTCAGCTTCTCCAGATCGTAATCCTGGCCCTCGACCGTGTCGCCGCGCACCAGCCAGATCAGTTCCATCTCGCAGGTGCCAGCCGTTTTCGGGATGAAGCGGTAGATCATGCCGTGATCGGGATAGCATACGAGGAAGGTCGTGCCGCCGAGATGGATGGAAGTGACGCCACCGTCATAGTCGGAGAAGCGTCCCATCAGCGGGGCCACCGGCGATCCATCCTGGCTGCCGCTCGAAACGCCGTCATAGAGCGCATAGCGGAAGGTGTGGATTGCTTCCTGACCGGCCGCCGAGTTCTGCCAGCGGTTGGCGCTGCCGATCTCGATGCCGAGCGCGCAGGTGCGTTGCTCCATCGCCGCATTGAGCTGCTCGATCATTTCTGCCGGCTTTTCCAGCGCATGCGTCTGCGAATATTCCGGATGCGCCGGCCCGCAATGGTAACATTCGACATAGTTCTCGACGGCGAGCTTCCAGTTGGCGTCGAGCGGGTAGGACTGACGATACGCAACCTTGGCGTCGCCCCAGCCATACTGGCCGCAGCTCGTTCGCAGCGACTGTTCGATCGGATCGAAATCGAGCGGCGTCTCGGCGAAGGAAATGAAGACCAGACCGGATGCGACGCGGACATGAAGCTTCTTCAGCCCGTGCGCCGTGCGGTCGAAATCCTTCGGCATCAGGCGGGCAGCGCGCAACGATCCGTCATTGGAATAGGTCCAGGCGTGGTAGGGGCACACGAACATCTTCGCGTTGCCCTTCTGCTTGGTGCAGACCTCGGCGCCGCGGTGGCGACAGACGTTGAGCATGGCATGCACGGTGCCATCCATGCCGCGTGTCAGGATGACCGCCTCGTCGCCTAGTTTGAACAGCTCGAAATCGCCGGGGTTCGGGATAACGCTGGCGTGGGCCAGGCAATGCCAGTGGCGGCGAAAGACCCGTTCCATGTCGCGTTCGAAGATCGCCGGGTCATGATAGAAGGCACGCACCAGGCCGTGGCCTGGCCGATGAGATGCCACCAGCCGATCGATCGCGTCGCCGTCGGTGGGGGCTTGCTGGATAGGATGCACACTCATTTGTCGTTCTGCCCGATGGTTGGTCGTGTATGGCTGTATGGCTGCACGAGACTTGTCTCCGGTCAGCCGCCCATATGCGTGCGCGGCAGGTGGATCAGGTTGCCGAAACGGGCACGCAATCTGTCGTCGACCTGTTTTGGCACATGGCGCGGAAATCGTTCGGCAAGAATGCGCTTCTTCTCGGTGATCGCACGCAGCAATATATCAGGCCGGCCTTTTTCGTTCCATTCCTTCGGCGAGGAACGATCGCCGAGGGCAGGATAGAAGTGCTCGGTCTGCATCAGCTTGAGCGTTTGTTCGTTGTCGAGATAGTGGCCCGGACCCTTGAGGCAGACCTCCGCGATGCTGTCGATCGACAGGGCTTCGTCAGTCACGTCGATGCCACGCGCGCAGCCCAGGCAATGACCGAGCATGTCGTTGTCGATGACCAGGCTCTCCAGGCAGAAGCCGAGCAGCGAGGCATGCATGCCGGCCGCCTCATAGACCAGGTTGAGGCCGGAGAGGCCGGCCATCACATTGGTGATGCCCTTTTCGTAGCCGGACTGAATATCGGGCAATTTCGAATCCGTCATGCCGGCGGCGGAGCCACCGGGCAGGTCGTAGAATTGCGCCATCTGGGCACAGGCCGCCGTTGCCACCGACTGCTCGGCCGACCCGCCGGCCATGGCGCCGGTGCGCAGGTCGGACATGAACGGCCATGCGCCGAAGATCGCCGGATGGCCGGGCTTGAGCGCGTTGACATAGACCAGGCCGGCCAGCACTTCGGCCACTGCCTGCACGACGGCGCCGGCCATCGCCGCGGGTGCCGTCGTGCCCGACTGGCCGGTCGACAGCAGCAGGATCGGGATGCCGCCTTCGACGCAGGCCTCGAGCACGCCGCAGGCATCCTCGGCGAACCTCATCGGCGGCACGACGAATGAATTGGAGTTGGAAACGAATGGCCGGGCGCGGAAATTCTCCTCGCCTCCGGCGATGGCGTACAGCATTTCAAGTGCAGGCTTCACGTTCTCACGCACCGTGAAGGATGTTCCGACGTGCTTCGATGTTCCCATCACACAGGCATAAAGCGTGTTGAAATCCATCTCGAGCGGATCGGCGATGTCGCGCGCCACCATCGGCCGCTGGAAGAAATGAATGTTGTCCAGCCCGTCGACGATGCGGGCGGCATCATAAATATCCTGCAGCTTGGATTCGCGGTACTCACGCTTCTCCAGATCCACCAGGTGCACGGCGATGCCTGCCGTGCCGTAGTGCACGCGCTTGCCCTGGACCACCATGTCGTGCCTGGGGTCCTGGCCATGAAGCGTGAAATGTCGTGCCGCCCGCTTGATGGTGTCGAGCACGAGCGCGCGCGGAAAGCGGACCCGGCCATCGTCGCCATGGATCGCCCCCACCTTGGTCAGTACCTTTATGCAGGAAGGAATGGCGTTGGCGAAACCCACTGTCTCCAGAAGCGTCAGCACGCCTTCGTGGATACGCTCGCGGTCATCCCCGCGAAGCGGCCCGTAGCCGCCGCCCTCGATGGCCTTGTGCTGTGGTCTGGTATCCTCCACCAGGGGAGATGATCGCATGGCATGTCCTGTTTCGCGAAGACCGGAGCGTTGTGGACGACGGTTCGCCGGCGTGTCCTGCTGTTCGACAGCCACTGGCATGGAGCACTCCAACTTCGTCGGCAGGAACTCGTGGCGGTTGGTCCACCATCGGCCTGCTTCTTCCCCTGATGACGCCGACTATGCCGCCGGCACTGGCCCATCCTATGGGCCAGCTGGCTCAGTTCCATGTGCCAGAACTAAAATACCGGAGCCGCTGCGAGCGGCTCCGGTCACGAGAGGTCGATGATGGATCAGGCGGCCGCGGGTCTGCGTCCGGCGGCCGTGGCCAGTTCGCGGATGCCTGGCTCGATGTGCTGTAGCGCGATCGACGAGATGCCCAGCCGCATGAAACGCGAAGGCTTTTCAGTGCGATCGAAGAAGCGGTCGCCTGGCTCGATGATGACGCTGCGCGAGGCCGCTGCCTCGGCAAGCCCGCGCGAATCGGTGCCGCGCGGCCCTTCGAGCCACAGCGACGTACCGCCGGCCGAATCGGTCGAACGCCATTCCGGCAGGAAGGCGGAAATCGCATGGACCAGCCGCTTGCGCCGCTCGTCGAAGGCTGACGACAGCCGCCGCACCAGCGCCTCGTGGTGGCCGAGCGACAGGAACAGTGCGACGGCGCGCTGATTGTTGGCCGGCGGATGACGCAGCATGAAGCGGCGCAGCGCCCGGAGCTCCGCGATCAGTCCGGCGGACGCCACGATGTAGCCGAGCCGCAGGCCGGGAGCCAGCGTCTTGGACATAGAGCCGACATAGACCACGCGGCCGGAACGATCGAGGCTCTTCAGCGCTTGCTGCGGTGCCTCGTCGAGAAGCTGGCTGTCATAGCCGTCCTCGATGATGATCTGGTTGTAGCGGTTGGCGCGCGCCAGAAGATCCTGCCGCCGTTCCGCCGACAACGGCACCATGGTCGGGCAATGATGGCTGGGCGTGACGAAGACGAAGCCGGAATCATTGGGAATAGAAGCAGTTACGATGCCGGACTGGTCGACCGGCACCGGCTGTATCTCTGCGCCCGCAAGGCGGAAGATCGAGCGCGCGTCGGGGTAACCGGGGTCCTCCATCGCCACCTTGGAGCCCTTGGACATCAGCAGCGTCGCCAGCATGTAGAGCGCGTTCTGGGCGCCCAGCGTGACGATGATCTCGTCGGGATTGGCGAAGATGCCGCGCCGGGGCAGGAGCCGCGCCTGGATCTGCTCGATCAGCAGCGGATCGTCACGGTCGACCATGTCGGATGCCCAGTTGCGGATTTCCAGCACGGCAAGCGCCATGCGGTTGCACTCGCGCCATTCAGCGGTCGGGAACAGCGCCGGGTCGAACTGCCCGTAGACGAAAGGATAGGACGACTTGATCCAGTTCTCGTGCTTGGCCGGCGGCGGCATGTCGCTTGCGGCGATCTTGCGGCGTGCCTTCCAGTCGATCTCATTGGCCTGGTCGGGCGCCTTCTGGTGCGGCTTGGCCGGTGTCGCCAGCACATCGGGATTGACGAAATGGCCACGCCGTTCGCGCGCCACCAGGAAACCCTGGTCGACGAGCTGCTGGAACGCCAGCACCACGGTTCCGCGCGCCACGCCGAGTTTTTCGGCCAGGATGCGGCAGGAAGGGAGCGGCATCGAAGCGGCGATCTGGCGGTCGAGAATGGCGGCTACGATGGCCTGGCGGATCTGCGCCTGCAGGGTTTGGCCGGATTCGGCCGAAATCCGGAACAGGCCGGACCATATCGCCGTGTCGTTTCGCTGTGGCATGGGAGATTTCCTCGATGGCCAGCCTTTTTCGTTTGGCTGGACCAGCCGAACGTAACCGTGGCACAAGGGGTTGCGCCAATCAATTTTTCTGATCGTTGGGATTTATGCCAGTGATCCTTCACGTCCTTTTGATGCCGCGTTGCGGCATCGTGGGCTGACGCGGCGCTTCATCCCGGCGATGACATCGTGCGTCGTGGCGGCATGAGGGTGTGCGTCATCGCTGCGCATTGATACGGGTGGAGTTCGGCCCGATAGATTGTCGCGACGACACGCGCCGGAAACATCCGGTCCGTAATGATGGCTCGAGGTCTCGGAGTTTGGCAGTGGATCAATCGTCCTTTCAAAAACAGCTCGCCGCCTTGCGCGACCACCGCGCGGCGGCGCCCGCCAGCATGCGCCAGGCGTTCGCCGCCGATCCCAAGCGGTTCGTGGAATTCTCCGCCACCGACGGCGATCTGCTGCTCGACTGGTCGAAATGCGCGGTCGACGCGACCACCATGGAGCTGCTGGAAAAGGTCGCCCAGGCCGCCGATCTCGAAGGCCGCCGCGCCGCCATGTTCGCCGGCAAGAAGATCAACGTCACCGAGGACCGTGCCGTGCTGCACACGGCGCTGCGCAACCTGACCGGCAAGGGCGTCACCGTCGATGGCCAGGACGTCAAGGCGGACGTCATCGCCGTGCTCGACGCCATGGGCGCCTTTGCCGATGCCGTGCGCTCGGGCAAGGCGGCCGGCGCCACCGGCAAGAAGATCACCGACATCGTCAACATCGGCATCGGCGGTTCCGATCTCGGCCCGGCCATGGCGACGCTGGCGCTGGCGCCCTATCATCACGGGCCGCGCGCGCATTACGTCTCCAACATAGACGGCGCCCATATCCACGACACGCTGAAAGGCCTCTCCGCCGAGACCACGCTTTTCATCATCGCTTCCAAGACCTTCACCACCGTCGAGACGATGACCAATGCGCAGACGGCGCGCGACTGGGTGCAGAAGGCGCTCGGCAAGGAAGCGGTCGGCAAGCATTTCGCCGCCGTCTCGACCGCGCTCGACCTGGTGGCCAAGTTCGGCATCGCGCCCGATCGCGTCTTCGGCTTCTGGGACTGGGTCGGTGGCCGCTATTCGCTCTGGGGCGCCATCGGCCTGCCGGTGATGATCGCTGTCGGCCCGCGGAATTTTCGCGCCTTCCTTGATGGCGCGCATGAGATGGACGAGCATTTCCGCACCGCGCCGGTGCAGGAGAACCTGCCGGTGCTGCTGGGACTGGTCGGCTGGTGGCATCGCGTGATCTGCGGTTACCCGGCGCGCGCCGTCATCCCTTACGACCAGCGCCTGTCCAGGCTGCCGGCCTATTTGCAGCAGCTTGACATGGAATCGAACGGCAAGAGCGTCACCCTCGAAGGCACGGCCGTGACGACGCCGACCGGACCGCTGGTCTGGGGTGAGCCCGGCACCAACGGCCAGCATGCCTTCTTCCAGCTGCTGCACCAGGGCACCGATTTCATTCCGGTCGAGTTCCTTGCCGCGGCCATCGGTCACGAGCCCGATCTCAAGCACCAGCATGGTCTGCTGCTCGCCAACTGCCTGGCGCAGTCGGAAGCGCTGATGAAGGGCCGCACGCTGGAGGAGGCGCGCGCCCAGATGCTGGCCAAGGGCATGAAGCCGGCCGAGGTCGACAAGATCGCGCCGCACCGCGTCTTCTCGGGTAACCGTCCCTCGATCACCATCCTCTACAGAAAGCTCGACCCGCGCACCTTCGGCCGGCTGATCGCGCTCTACGAGCACCGCGTCTTCGTCGAGGGCACGCTGTTCAACATCAACTCCTTCGACCAATGGGGCGTCGAACTCGGCAAGGAACTGGCCACCGGCCTGTTGCCTGTCGTGGAGGGCAAGGAAAGTGCCGCCAATCGGGATGCATCGACCGCTGGCCTTGTGGGATTCATCCAGCATTTGCGTGGCTCGGAGTGAAAAGCTTGGCAGACATCAAGGGAATATTGTTCGACAAGGACGGCACGCTTGTCGACTTCAACGCCACCTGGCTCGGCGTTGCCGACTTCATGGCCATGGATGCGTCGGAAGGCGATCGCTGGAAAGCCGACAGGCTGCTGGCCGCTGCCGGCTTCGATTTCGCCAACAAGCGTTTCAAGCCGGACTCCATCTTTGCCTCCGGCACCAATCTCGACGTCGTCGAATTGTGGTTCCCACGCCTGTCCAACGAGGATCAGATGCTTGCGGTTGCCCGCTTCAACGAGATCACCTCCGTACAGGGCTCGGCGATGGCTGTGGCGCTGCCGGGCATCGTCGATACGCTGACGGCACTGCACAGGAAATCCTACCGGCTTGGCGTCGCCACCAACGATTCGACCAGCGGCGCGGAAAAGACGCTGGTCACGCTCGGCGTCGCTCAATTGTTCGACGCGGCCTATGGCTACGACGCGGTGGCCAATCCGAAGCCCGCCCCCGACACCATCCAGGCCTTCAGCGATCTCACCGGCCTCAAACCGGTGGAAATCGCCATGGTCGGCGACAACAGGCACGACCTCGAAATGGCACGAGCCGGCGGCTGCGGGCTGGCGGTCGGCGTGCTCTCCGGCACTGGGACCCGCGAATCGCTGGCCGGCATTGCCGACGTTGTCCTGGATTCGGTCGCCGACCTGCCGGATTTTCTCTCGGCGCGGGTCAGGGAGACGATCTGACGGGAAAGGCTAGGTCAAACTCGATTCACCTCGGGATTTTCTGCCAATGGCCGAGATGGGGGAGCAGTCCATGGAAACTATCGAGCTTCTGGTTTGTTTTCGGACACAATGGGCCACTCATCAGCAGAACAAACGTACCCGCATTTGCCGCACCTGATCTTGGCGCTTTGCGCTGTCGATGTCTTCGCCTGGCTGAAGATCGAAGCCCCGATTTTCGCATTTTGGGCAAACTGTGAAACCGATACGTTGAACAACTTTAATCCACGCCGCTCGACTTCTCCGACCAACGGCCAGTCGAATCTATTTTCTGCCCTCGATGTTTGTCCACAATGAGTAGAATTTAGGCTTGCTCTGTGGCGTCAGCGCGCTCCCTCCTCAAACGAAAAGACGCCGCTAAGCCTCGTCGCAGCCCCCTTCGCGTCGCCGAAATCCGGCACCCGGTATTCGGCGACCAACCGCAGCCGGGACAGCGGCAGGTCGTTGCGGCGGGGATCTCCGACCAGCACCTCGATGCCGGCCGCCAGGCAGCGGTCGAGGAACGGGATAACCCGCAGAGCAACCTCAGGGCCGTAGAACACGTCGCCGGCAAGCACGAGCTCGACCGCCGGCGGGGGACCCGTGGTAATGTCCTTGTCGACAATGGCGATCTCGACGCCGTTGGCCGCGGCATTGAGGCCGATCGCGGCAACGCCGTTACGGTCGATCTCGGCGGCGATCACTTCGCGCGAACCGGCCTTGGCTGCGGCGATGCCGACAAGGCCGGAGCCGGCACCAAGGTCGAGCACGCGGCGACCGGCTACCGTTTGCGGATGATCCAGTATATGGCGCGCAAGCACCGCGCCGCCGGCCCACACGTAAGCCCAGTAAGGCGGCTGCGGCTCAGGTCCATTGTTGTCCGCCTCGATCGTGTCGTCATCGTCGTCAGCGCTTTGGTGCGTATCGGTAAGCCGTCTCAGGCCACTGGCCGGGTGCGGTGTAAAAAGCTGGATCTCAGGCACCGACGGCACCGGGGCGAGGCGCATGTTCGTCCTGATGAACTCTGCCGGGTCAGGACGGCAAGGTGCATCTACGGCATCCGCGCCGACGGCTGCAATCATTCGCGCAGCGCTCGCCGCAGGATCTTGCCGACCGGCGTCTTCGGCAGTTCGGTGCGGAATTCGATGTATCTGGGCCGCTTGTAGCCGGTCAGGTTCTCGCGGCAAAAGGCGGTCAGTGCCTCGGCGGTCAGCGCCGGATCCTTCCTGACCACGAACAGTTTCGGCACCTCGCCCGAATGCTCGTCCGGCACGCCGATCGCCGCCACTTCGAGCACACCCGGATGCATCGCCACGACTTCCTCGAGCTCGTTGGGATAGACGTTGAAGCCCGAGACCAGGATCATGTCCTTCTTGCGGTCGACGATCTTGGTGTAGCCGCGCTCGTCCATGAAGCCCATGTCGCCGGATTTGAAGTAGCCGTCCTTGGTCATCACCTTGGCGGTCTCATCCGGCCGGTTCCAGTAGCCCGCCATCACTTGCGGCCCCCGGATGCAGACTTCGCCGACCTCGCCGAGCGGCAAATTGTTGCCGTCTTCGTCGCGGATGGCGATCTCCGTCGAGGGCAGCGGCAAGCCGATGGTGCCGGTGAAGTCGCCGGCGGTGAACTTGTTGGCGGTGGCCACCGGCGAGGTTTCCGAGAGGCCGTAGCCTTCGGTGACCGAACATCCGGTCAGCGCCTTCCAGCGTTCGGCGACGCCCTTCTGCACCGCCATGCCGCCGCCCAGCGTCAGCACCAGCGGCTTGAAGTCGAGCTTGCGGAAATCCTCATTGTTGAGCAGCGCGTTGAACAGCGTGTTGAGGCCGGGAAAGATGTGCACCGGATATTTCTGCAATTCCTTGACGAAGCCTGGGATGTCGCGCGGATTGGGAATGAGCACATTGCGGGCGCCCTGCTGCATGCCCATCAGCGCGTTCACCGTCAGCGCGAAGATATGATAGAGCGGCAGCGCGCAGATAAAGTTGGGGTGCGCGGGTTTCGGCTTGATCGTGTAGGCGTCCTCCATCCACTGCGCGTTCTGCGCGACGTTGGCGAGCACGTTGCTGTGCAGCAGCGTGGCGCCCTTCGAGACGCCCGTGGTGCCGCCCGTATATTGCAGGAAGGCGACATCGTCGGCTTCCACCTTGGCCGGCCTGAAGCCCAAACCGGCGCCGGCCTTCATGGCGGCATTGAACTTGACATGGCCGGGCAGCGACCATGCCGGCACCATTTTCTTAACGCGGCGCACGACGAAATTGACGATTGTGCCCTTCAGCCCGCCGAGCATGTCGCCCATCGCGGCCACCACCACATGCTTGACTGCGGTCCTGGCGATCACCGCCTGCAAGGTGTTGGCGAAGTTCTCCAGGATGACGATGGCTTGCGCCCCGGAATCCTTCAGCTGGTGTTCGAGCTCGCGTGGCGTGTAGAGCGGATTGATGTTCACCACGACATAACCCGCTCGCAAGATCGCCATCATCGCCACCGGATATTGCAGCACGTTCGGCATCATCAGCGCGACGCGCGCGCCTTTCTGCAGGCCCTTCGATTGCAGGTAGGCGCCGAAGGCCGCCGACAGCCGCTCGACATCGGTGTAGCTGATGGACTTGTCCATGCAGGTGAAGGCCGGCTGCGCGGAAAACTGCTTGCAGGCGGCGACGAGGAAATCGCCGATCGAGCTGTAGGGCAGGGCGCCGATCTCCGCCTGCACGTTTTTCGGATAGCTCTTGAGCCACGGCTTTTCCGGCAAGCCGGCGGCCAGCGCCGTCAGCGCTTTCGGCAATCGGTTGGCGGTGGCGTCGGCCGGCTTTGCCGCCGCGGCCTTCGAGGCCGGCCTGGCAGCGGGCTTTGCCGCACCCGCTTTACGCCCCGGCGCCGTCTTTCCGGCCGCAGCCTTGGCCGGGGCTTTCACCGCCGGCTTTGTGCTTGCCCTTACAGGTGCCGCGGCCGCCTTCGGCTTGGCGGCTTTGGCAACGGGTGCTTTCGGCTTGGCAGTACCGGCTGCTTTCGACGGCGCCTTGGCTCCCGCTTTCACCGGCGCCGTCGTCCTTGATGCTTTTGCCAACCGTTCCTCCCTGGACAAGTCTTGTTCATCCGTGCCGCACTCGCCCCTGAGTTGGCAAGGGCGCCCTCCGCTGCGGCCGCTACACCCTATGTATTGCCTCCCTTGGTGAGCGTGCAAGTCTTGCCCTTGCGGCAACGCGGCGAAAGATTTGCCGTCGAAAGTCTTTGCCGCCGCCAGCGCTCCAGGCGGTGTCCTGGCGCATCCCACGGCCGCTCGGAAGCGCCGGGAACATTTATATCGTCAGCCTGGCGATCAATAAAAAAATTCGGCTGTTAATAATCTCGTGAACGGAAGAAACGGCTAATTTTTTCTGCAATTTGGCAAAGTTGCGGATTTTTTTCCTGCTTCCCGCGGGGTAAGCAAACGGGGTGTTCCAAAGCCGGAAAAACGGTGCTTATATGCGCGCTTCGCGAGCCTGATAGAGGGGCTTGGAAGAACATCAGGGAGTGCTCAATGAATAAGAAGCTGACTTTTGCAGCCGCGTTGCTGGCTGCAAGCGTCCTGGGCGGCATGGCCAATGCGAAAACTCTGGTCTACTGCGCGGAAGCTTCGCCGGAAGGTTTCGATCCGGCGCCGTATACCGCAGGCCAGACGTTCGACGCGTCCTCGCGCACCGTCTTCAACCGCCTCGTTGAATTCGATCACGGCAAGACGACGACCTCGCCGGGCCTGGCCGAAAGCTGGACGATCTCCGACGATGGGAAGGAATATGTCTTCAAGCTGCGCAAGGGCGTCAAGTTCGCCGCCACCGACTATTTCACCCCGACGCGCGACTTCAACGCCGACGACGTGGTGTTCTCGTTCGAACGTCAGGTCGACAAGAACGGTCCCTGGTTCCAGTACATTCCGGGCATTGCCTACCAGTATTACAATGACCAGTTCGGCGACAACATCACCAAGGTCGAGAAGGTCGATGACCTGACGGTGAAGTTCACCCTCAAGGAGCCGGCGATCACCTTCATTCCGACGCTGGGCATGGATTTTGCCTCCGTCGTCTCCAAGGAATATGCCGACAAGCTGCAGGCCGACAAGACGCCTGAGCTGTTCAACCAGAAGCCGATCGGCACTGGCCCGTTCATCTTCGTCGACTACCAGACCGACGCCGCCATCCGCTACAAGGCCAACCCGGACTATTGGGGCGGCAAGCAGAAGATCGACGATCTGGTCTTCGCCATCACCACCGATCCGGCCGTGCGCGCACAGAAGCTCAAGGCCGGCGAATGCAACATCATGTCGTACCCGGCACCGGCCGACATCGCCGGCCTGCAGGCCGATGCGAGCCTGAAGGTCGAGGAGCAGGAAGGCCTCAATGTCGGCGCGCTGATGTACAACACCCAGCAGAAGCCGTTCGACGACGTGCGCGTGCGCAAGGCGCTCAACATGGCCATCAACAAGAAGGCCATCATCGACGCGGTCTTCCAGGGTGCCGGCCAGGTGGCGGTCAACCCGATCCCGCCGACCATGTGGTCCTACAACAAGGAAGTGAAGGACGATCCGTACGATCCGGATGCAGCCAAGAAGCTGCTTGAAGAGGCCGGCGTCAAGGACCTCAAGATGAACGTCTGGGCCATGCCGGTGTCGCGCCCCTACATGCCGAACGCGCGCCGCACCGCCGAATTGATCCAGGCGGACTTCGCCAAGGTCGGCGTCACCGTCGAGATTGTCAGCTACGATTGGGGTGAATACCTCAAGCGCGCTTCCGCGGTAGATCACGACGGCGCCGTCATCGTCGGCTGGACCGGCGACAATGGCGATCCGGACAACTTCCTCGGCGTGCTCCTGAGCTGCGCTTCCGTCGGTTCGAACAACCGCGCGGAATGGTGCAACAAGGACTTCGATGCGCTCATCAACAAGGCCAAGACCGTTTCGGACCAGGCCGAGCGCACCAAGCTCTATGAACAGGCACAGGTCATCTTCAAGGAACAGGCACCCTGGGCGACGCTCGCTCACTCCAAGGTGTTCATGCCGATGCAGAAGACCGTCACCGGCTTTGCGATGGATCCGCTCGGTATCCACCGCTTCGACGGCGTCGATATCGCCGAATAAGGTTGCGAAACGGGGGCGCCACCATGTGGTGACGCCCCCACTCGCCCGCCATGCTGCGTTATATCCTCGGCAAGCTCGCCCTCATCATCCCGACCTTCATCGGGATAACCATCCTCGCCTTTGGCTTCGTGCGCATCCTGCCCGGTGATCCGGTGCTGGTGCTTGCGGGCGAACGCGGCCTGTCGCCCGAACGCCACACGGCGCTGATGCACCAGTTCGGTTTCGACCTGCCGATCTGGCAACAATATCTGACCTATCTGACGAACATCCTCGGCGGTGATTTCGGCACCTCGTTTTCCACCAAGACACCGGTGCTCAAGGATTTCCTGGTGCGCTTCCCGGCAACGGTCGAGCTCGCCATCTTCGCCATGATCTTTGCCGTCATCCTGGGTGTGGCCGCCGGCATTTTCGCTGCCATCCACCGCGGCTCCTGGTTCGACCAACTGACCATGGGCACGGCGCTGGCCGGCTATTCCATGCCGATCTTCTGGTGGGGTCTGCTGCTGATCATCGTGTTCTCCGGCATGCTGCACTGGACGCCGGTTTCAGGCCGCATCGACCTCCTCTACTTCTTCAAGCCGGTGACCGGCTTCATGACCATCGATTCCCTGATCTCGGGCCAGAAGGGCGCCTTCCGTTCGGCGCTGTCGCACCTGATCTTGCCGACCATCGTGCTCGGCACCATTCCGCTCGCCGTCATCGCGAGGCAGACGCGCTCGGCGATGCTCGAGGTGCTGGGTGAGGACTATGTCCGCACCGCGCGCGCCAAGGGCCTGGCGCCGCGTAGGGTCATCGGCCTGCACGCCTTCCGCAACGCGCTGATCCCGGTCGTCACCACCATCGGCCTGCAGGTCGGCACGCTGCTCACCGGCGCCATCCTGACCGAGAGCATCTTCTCCTGGCCCGGCATCGGCAAATGGATGATCGACGCCATTTCCAAGCGCGACTATTTCACCGTGCAGGGCGGGTTGCTTTTGATCGCGTTGATCGTCATGTCGGTGAACCTCATCGTCGACGTGCTCTACGCCGTCATCAACCCACGCATCCGGGCCAACTGACATGAGCAATGAAGGCCCCGCCACCATCGAAGCCGCGACCGTCGTCAAGCCGCAGGACGCCAGGTTGCAGATGTTCGGCGAGTTCTGGCATTACTTCTCCGTCAACAAGGGCGCGGTGATCGGGCTCTTCGTCTTCGCGCTGCTGATCCTGATCGCCATTTTCGCGCCGCTGCTGGCGCCGCATTCGCCGGACGATCAGTTCCGCGACTTCTTCCTGACGCCGCCGGCCTGGCAGGAGGGCGGCAATGCGCAGTTCCTGCTCGGCACCGACGCCGTCGGCCGCGATATGCTGTCGCGCCTGATCTACGGCTCGCGCTTCTCGCTCGCCATCGGCTTCGTCGTTGTCACGTCAGCGCTGATTTCAGGCGTCATCCTCGGCCTGCTCGCCGGCTACTGCCGCGGCTGGGTCGACACGCTGATCATGCGCATCATGGACATCATCCTGGCCTTCCCGTCGCTGCTCTTGGCCCTGGTGCTGGTCGCGGTGCTTGGCCCCGGCCTCGTCAACGCCATGATCGCCATCGCCTTCGTGCTGCAGCCGCATTTCGCCCGGCTCACCCGCGCCGCCGTGATGGCCGAAAAGACCCGCGAATATGTCGTCTCGGCCAAGGTCGCCGGCGCCAGCCATCTCAGGCTGATGCTGGTCACCATCCTGCCAAACTGCATCGCGCCGTTGATCGTGCAGGCGACGCTGTCCTTCTCCAACGCCATCCTCGAGGCGGCGGCCCTTGGCTTCCTCGGCATGGGCGCGCAGCCGCCGACGCCGGAATGGGGCACCATGCTGGCCGAAGCGCGCGAGTTCATCCTGCGCGCCTGGTGGGTGGTGACCTTCCCCGGCCTCGCCATCCTGATCACCGTCTTTGCCATCAACCTGATCGGCGACGGTCTGCGCGACGCGCTCGACCCCAAGCTGAAGAGGTCGTGAGCATGCCTCTGCTCGAGATCAAGAACCTCACCGTTTCCTTCGACACCGCGGCCGGACCGTTCATGGCCGTGCAAGGTATCGACCTGTCGATCGAGCCGCGCGAAGTGCTGGCGATCGTCGGCGAGTCCGGCTCCGGCAAGTCGGTGTCGATGCTGGCGGTGATGGGGCTGTTGCCCAACACGGCAACGGTCAAGGCCGACCGCATGGCCTTCGACGGCGTCGATCTGCTGAAGCTCAGCCCGTCCGAACGCCGCAAGATCGTCGGCAAGGACATCTCGATGATCTTCCAGGAGCCGATCGCCAGCCTCAATCCGTGCTTCACCGTCGGGTTCCAGATCGAGGAGGTGTTGCGCTTCCACATGGGCATGGACCGCGCCCAGCGCCGGGCGCGTGCCATCGAACTGATGAAGCTGGTCGGCATCGCCGACCCTGAAGAGCGGCTGAGTTCGTTCCCGCACCAGATGTCGGGCGGCCAGTGCCAGCGCGTCATGATCGCCATCGCCATTGCCTGCAATCCGAAACTGCTGATCGCCGACGAGCCGACCACGGCGCTCGACGTCACCATCCAGAAGCAGATCCTCGATCTGCTGGTTTCGCTGCAGGCCAAATACGGCATGGGCCTGATCATGATCACCCACAATATGGGCGTGGTGGCCGAGACCGCTGACCGCGTCATCGTCCAGTACAAGGGCCGCAAGATGGAAGAGGCCGACGTGCTGTCGCTGTTTGAATCGCCAAAGAGCAATTACACGCGGGCGCTGTTGTCGGCCTTGCCGGAAAACGCCGTCGGCGACCGGCTGCCGACCGTTTCCGACATGATGTTCGAGCCGGCGCCTTCTGCTGCGGGAGCCACCTGATGAGCACCACGGTTCTCGAAGGCAAGAACATCGTCCGCGACTACCACATCGGCGGCGGCCTGTTCACCGGGCCGCGCACCGTGCACGCGGTCAAGGGCGTCTCGTTCAAGGTCGACAAGGGCAAGACGCTGGCCATTGTCGGCGAAAGCGGCTGCGGCAAGTCAACGCTTGCCCGCATCATCACGCTGATCGATCCGGCGACATCGGGCGAATTGTTCATCGACGGCAACAAGGTCGACATCGCCAAGGGCGGATTGACCAAGGAGATGCGCCGCAAGGTGCAGATCGTCTTCCAGAACCCCTACGGATCGCTCAATCCGCGCCAGAAGATCGGCGACGTGCTGGGCGAGCCGCTTTTGATCAACACCGACAAGCCGGCGTCCGAGCGGCGCGACCTTGCGATGAAGATGCTGAAGAAGGTTGGCCTCGGCCACGAGCACTACAATCGCTATCCGCATATGTTTTCCGGCGGCCAGCGTCAGCGCATCGCCATTGCCCGCGCGCTGATGCTGAACCCGAGCCTGCTGGTGCTCGACGAGCCGGTCTCGGCGCTCGATCTGTCGGTGCAGGCGCAGGTGCTCAACCTGCTTGCCGACCTGCAGGATGAGTTCCAGCTGACCTATGTCTTCATCAGCCACGATCTGTCCGTGGTGCGTTACATCGCCGACGATGTGATGGTGATGTATTTCGGCGAAGCGGTCGAATACGGCTCGCGCGACGAGGTCTTTGCCGATCCCAAGCACAGCTACACCCGGACGCTGTTCGCGGCGACACCGCGCGCCGACGTCGCGTCGATCAAGGCGAGGCTGGCGAAGAAGAAAGCGGCTTAACGTCTCTTCGTCATCCTCGGGTCTGCACTGTGTCGCTAGCCTCTCACGACAGCTTGGCGATGATGGCGCGCAGCGCCTCGCCGAAGCGCCGGACTTCCTCGACCGTGTTGTAGTGGACCAGCGAGGCACGGATGGCGCCGCTGTCCATCGAGAGGTTGAGACGCTTCATCAGCCGTGGCGCGTACATGTGGCCGTCGCGGATGCCGATCTGCATCTCGGCCATTTCCTCGACGACCCGCTGCGGCGATAGTTTGCCGATGTTGAAGCAGAAGGTCGGCACGCGCTCGGTGATGCGGGCCTCGTCGGCGACGCCGTAGATGGTCGCGCCGCAACCTTTCAGCACGGCCAGCATCTCACGCGCCAGCACCAGCTCGTAGTCGCGGATGGCGCCCATGCCGGCAACAATGTTGTCGCGCCGCGAACGGTTGTTGGACGGCGCCAGATTGCGGCCTATCAGTTCCAGGTATTGCACGGCGGCATCCATGCCGGAGACGTTCTCGTAGATGAAGGTGCCGGCCTCGACCTTGTAGGGCGGCTCGTCGGGGATGAAATCCTCGCGGAAGGTCGGCAGCCGCTTCAGCGTCTCGAAACGGCCCCACAGGAAGCCCATATGCGGCGAGAAATTCTTGTAGCCGGAGCAGACGAGATAGTCGCAGTCCCAGGCCTGCACGTCGATCAGTCCATGCGGCCCGTAATGCACGCAGTCGAGGAACACTTCGGCGCCGGCCGAATGCGCGATCTCAGCCACCGAAGCGACATCGACGATCGAGCCGATCGAGTGCGCCGTGACCGTGCAGGCGATCAGGCGGGTGCGGTCCGAAGCCAGCGGACGCAGATCGTCGACATGCAGATTGCCGTCCTCACGCATCCGCCACCATTTGAATTTCGCACCGGCCGACTCCAGCGCCAGCCAAGTCGCGATGTTGGCGTCATGGTCCATGTCGGTGACGACGATCTCGTCGCGCTCTTGCAGCATCTGGCCGATGCCGAGGCTGACCAGGCGGATGAACGAGGTGGCATTCATGCCGAAGCAGATTTCCGCCGGGCTGTAGGCGTTGATGAGCAGAGCGACGCTTGTCCGGGCATCGGCGACCGATTGGTCGACGGTGACGCTGCGGCCATAGCGGCCGCCACGCTGCACATTGTGCGAAACCAGATGATTGGTCACCGCGTCGAGCACGCTCTGCGGGATCTGCGCGCCGGCGGCGTTGTCCAAAAAGATGAAATCGCCGGCCCGCTGCAAGGCTGGAAACATGGCGCGGATGGTGTCGACGGGGAACGCGCTGGCATTCGCATTGTCGGTTTGATGCTTATTCACGGGTAGGCTCCTGCGGAGGGCTTGGACGGGGTGGGATCGGTTGGCGAGGTCAGCGCTTCTTTTCGGTCTTGAAGCGCTCTTCAAGCAGGCTGACGAGGCGGACCATCGGCCAGAGGAAGATGAGATAGACAAGGGCGGCGCCGATCAGCGGCGATGGGTTGGCGTAGAGCGACTGCGCGTTGGTCGCTTCCTTCAAGAGTTCCGGCAGCGCCACGGTGGAGGCGAGCGAGGTGTCCTTGAACATCGAGACGCAGTTGCTGGTCATCGGCGGGATGACGACGCGGATCGCTTGCGGCAGCACCACCTTGCGCAAGGTCAGGAGGAACGGCAGGCCAAGCGCCTGCGACGCCTCGAACTGGCCACGCGGAATGCTCTCGATGCCGGAGCGGAACACCTCGGCCGAGTAGGCCGACATGATGAAGGCGAAGGCCGTCACCGCCGATGCCCAGGACGACAGGCGTATGCCGAGGAAGGGCAGCGCATAGTAGATCAGGATCAGCACGACCAGCACCGGCAGGGCGCGGAAGATGTCGGTGTAGCCGACCGCGAGCCAGCGCAGCGGCTTCGGCGCATAGAGCCGCACCAGGCTGATCCCCAGGCCGATGGGGATGCCGATGCCGATGCTCAAAATGCCGAGCAGCAGCGTGTTCAGGAAGCCGCGCAGCAGCGCCGGCAGGCTGGACATAATGACGTCGGGGTTGAAGAAGGTGTCGATCAGCGACATGGGAGCGTTCCCGAACCCCAGAGCAAAGAATGCTCACGTTAAAATCGATTGGCCCCGCCGAGGGCAGGAGATCTGCGGCAGAAGCCGGCGGCCAGGCGTGAAAGAATCGTGCCGGCCTGGAAAGCCGGCACGATGTTACCGCAGCTTTCAGCTCAGGCCTTCGGCAGCGGCATTTCCTTCATGGTCGAAGAGTCGGCGGGCGCGTCGCTGCCGAACCACTTCTTGTGGATGGCGGCCAGCGTGCCGTCCTTCTTCATCGCGCTCAGCGCATCGTTCAGCTTGCCGAGCAGCGGGTGGTCCTTGGTCATCATCAGGCCGTATTGCTCACCGGTCTTGATGCGCTCCTTGACCACCAGGTCCTTCATCTTGGTGAAGGAATATTCCATGCCCGGAATGTCGCTGACTGCCGCATCGACGCGGCCGGCGCTGAGGTCGAGCAGCAGGTTCTGCTGCGTGTCGTAGCCCTTCACGTCGCTGAAGCCGTCGGCTTCCTGATGCGCCTTGACCCAGGTTTCGCCGGTCGAACCGGACAGCACGCCGATGATCTTGCCCTTGAGGTCGGCCTCGGCCTTGATCGGGCTGTCGGCCTTGGTGGCGATGCCCATATCGGAATCATAATAGGGCTGCGTGAACGACTGTGACTTCAGCCGCTCCGCCGTGATGGTGATCGACGAGATGGCGACGTCGATGCGCTTCGAGGTGGTGGCGGCAAACAGCGCCTGGAAACCGAGATCGGCGATGTCGGTCGTCATGCCGATGCGCTTGGCGGCTTCGTTGACGATGTCGACCTCGAAGCCTTCGAAAGTGCCGCTCTCGTTCTTAAATTCGAAGGGCGGGTTGGTCGGGTAGGCGCCGACATTCAGCACATCCGCGGCATAAGCGGTGGCGGGGCCGGCGGCGATGCCGATGGCGGCGGCGAGAAGAAGCAATTTGCGACGCGTGAAGCTCATTTTTGTTCCCTCTGTTGTTGATCGGGCGGGTTGCTCCCGCACGGTTTTTTGCCGCCCCGCTTCACGCAGGGCGTCAATTCATGGCAGCGACCATGCGGTCACGGATGGCGATGTTGTGTGTTGCAGACCGCGAATCCGCGCGCACGTCATCGAAGGCATGGCGCGTGTTGGATGATGACTGGGGCAGTATGAACGACAAGAACTGAGACTCCCACCCGGAGCACCCACGATGGACTGGCCGGCACGATGGACTGGTCTGCTCGATGGACTGGCCGGCAAGCCCGTCCGGCACGGCAATCGCCATCGACTCCGGAATGCTTATCCAAAGTGCGGCGCTTTTCAAGGCGAAAGTTTTAAGCTTAAAAAGCTGCGGTGTCCGTTGCGTGGTGGACATGGTGCGGCCCGCTGGAACCGATACCCGCGAGCGATGGTGACGCCAAGCTATTTCAGGCTTGAAATATTTCTGCGCGGGCCTAGCGTGCGATCTTCGCCGGGAGGCAGCGACGTGAACAAACCACACCCTTTGCACGGCCCGAACAGACTGAAGCTTGGCGTCTTTTCGACCAATGCCGATGGCGGGCTTGCCATCACCGATGTGCCGGAGCGCTGGGCGGCGAGCTGGCAGGACAATGTGACCGCAGCCCAGATCGCCGACCGCGCCGGGCTGGAGTTCATGCTGCCGATCGCGCGTTGGCGCGGCTTCGGCGGCCGCAACAAGGTGCGCGAATGGTCGTTCGAGACCTTCACCTGGGCGGCGGCACTCGCCATGGCCACCGAGCAGATCGGCCTGTTCATGACCGTGCATGTGCCGCTGGTGCATCCGCTCTATGCCGCCAAGGCGCTGGCGACGGTCGACCATATCAGCCAGGGCCGCGCGGGCTTGAACATCGTCTGCGGCTGGAACCCGAAGGAATTCGGCATGTTCGGCACGCCGCTGGTCGAGAAGGGCTATGACCAGGCGGCGGAATGGATCGAGATCCTGGAAAAGCTTTATGCCTCGGCCGAACCGCTCGATTACGAAGGCACTTATTATCGCCTCAAGGAGGCTGTCAGCCGGCCGGCCAGTCTGCAGGTTCCGCGCCCCGTGACCATGAACGCCGCCTTCGGCGGGCCGGGCCGCGATTTCGCTGCCGCCCGGTGCGATTATCTGTTCACGACATTTTCGGAAATGAGCGATGCCGGCAAGCATGTCGCCGACATCAGCGAGCGGGCCGATAAGGCAGGCCGCGATGTCGGCGTCTACACCGTGGCGCATGTCGTCTGCCGCCCGACGATGGAAGAGGCGCAGGCCTACTACACGCGCTACGCCGTCGATATGGCCGACCATGACGCCGTCGATGCCCACATGGCCGGCAAGAAGGAATTCTCGCAATCGCACGACCCGCACGCCTATGACCGCTACCGGCAGCGTTTCGCCGGCGGCGCCGGCACCTACCCGCTGATCGGAACGCCGGAAACGATCGCCGCCGACATGGTCGCCATTGCCGGGCACGGCTATCAGGGCATCGCGCTGTCCTTCGTCAACTACACGCAAGAACTGCCCTATTTCTGCGATCACGTGCTGCCGATCTTGAGGCAGGCGGGGCTTCGCGAATAATTTATTCCTGAGGCAGCCAATAATTTATTCCGGAATAACTGCCGTAGCCTGGATCTCCACCTTGGCCCGGTCCTCTACCAGCGCCACCACCTGCATGGCGGCCATCGCCGGAAAATGCCGGCCGATGACCTCGCGATAGGCCTCGCCGATACCCCTGAGATTGGCAAGGTATTCGGCCTTGTCGGTGAAGTACCAGGTCATCGAGGTGATGTGCTGCGGCCCCGCGCCGGCTTCCGCCAGCACCGCGACGATGTTCTGAAGCGTTTGCCGCACCTGGCCAACAAAATCGTCGGTCTCGAACTGGCATTGCCCGTTCCAGCCGACCTGTCCGCCGACGAAGACGAGCTGCCCGCGCGCCGCGACGCCATTGGCGTAGCCGACAGGTTTTGCCCAGCCTTCCGGCTGCAGAATCGTGTGCATTCAAAACCTCCCGGTATTCCAAAACCCAATTTTCAAAATCGAACGCTCGTCAATTTGCCGCCGTCAGGCCGCGCCCATCACTTGCCGCGCAATCACCACTTTCTGCACGTCGGAGGCACCCTCATAGATGCGCAGCGCGCGGATCTCGCGATACAGGCTTTCGACGATGTGGCCTTTGCGGACGCCGTCGCCGCCGTGCAGTTGCACGGCCTTGTCGATCACCTCTTGCGCCTTGTCGGTGGCAAACAGCTTGGCCATCGCCGCCTCGCGGGTGACGCGGGCAGCGCCCATGTCCTTGGTCCAGGCGGCACGGTAGACCAGCAGCGCCGCCGCATCGACATCGAGCGCCATGTCGGCGATGTGCCCCTGCACCATTTGCAATTCGGCCATCGGCGCGCCGAACAGTTTGCGCTCGGCCACGCGTTTGATGCTTTCATCCAGTGCGCGGCGGGCAAAGCCGAGTGCCGCCGCACCGACGGTCGAGCGGAACACATCGAGCACCGACATGGCGATGCGGAAGCCGTCGCCTGGCCTGCCGATCAGTGCGGTGGCCGGCAGGCGGACCCGCTCGAAAGACAGCCGCGCCAGCGGATGCGGCGCGATCACTTCGAGCCGTTCGGCGATGCCAAGGCCCTTGGCGTCGCCAGGCACGAGGAAGGCCGAGAGCCCCTTGGCGCCCGGCGCCTCGCCGGTGCGGGCAAAGACGACATAGAGGTCGGCGATGCCGCCATTGGAAATCCAGGTTTTTTCGCCTGTAAGAACGAAGCTGTCGCCATCGCGGGTCGCCGTCATCTCGGTGTTGGCGACGTCCGAGCCAGAGCGCGGCTCCGACAGGGCGAAGGCCGAAATCGCTTTGCCGGCGCGTGTCCTCGAAAGCCATTCCTGCTGCTCCGGCGTGCCGAACAGGCTGAGCGCGCCGGTGCCCAGCCCCTGCATGGCGAAGGCGAAGTCGGCCAACCCGTCATGGCGAGCGAGCGTCTCGCGCGTGATGCACAAAGTGCGCACGTCGAGTGGCCCCGGATTGTCGGTGTCGAGCGCCGTCGGCTTCAGCCAGCCGTCTTGGCCAAGCTTGGTCACCAGCTCGCGGCAGGCCGCGTCGACATCATGATGATCGACTGGGAGGTTGGTCGTGCACCATGCCTCGAGGTGCTCGGCTAGTTCGCGATGGCGGTCTTCGAAGAACGGCCAGGAGAGGAAGGAACGATCAGGCATTGGTGGCCCCGCTATTGAGGCCTTGCGCACTACGGCGCCCCCCTCCCGCCAACGTCTCCACGCAAAGCATCATCCTCAATCCCCCTCGAACACCGGCTTTTCCTTGGCCACGAACGCCTTGTAGGCGCGTTCGAAGTCGCGGGTCTGCATGCAGATCGCTTGCGCCTGCGCTTCCGCCTCGATCGCCTGGTCGAGGCCCATCGACCATTCCTGGTTGAGCTGGGTCTTGGTGATGCCGTGCGCGAAGGTCGGGCCGGAGACGATGCGCGCCGCCATGTCGAGCGCGTCGGCTTCAAGCGCGGCGGCATCGACCAGCCGGTTGTAGAAACCCCAGCGTTCGCCTTCATCAGCCGTCATGGTGCGGCCGGTGTAGAGCAGTTCGGCGGCGCGGCCCTGGCCGATGATGCGCGGCAGGATCGCGCAGGCGCCCATGTCGCAGCCGGCGAGGCCGACGCGGGTGAACAGGAACGCGGTCTTGGCTTCCGGCGTGGCGATGCGGATGTCGGAGCTCATCGCAATGATGGCGCCGGCGCCGACCGCGACGCCGTCGACCGCCGCAATGATCGGCTTGCCGCAATTCAGCATCGCCTTGACGAAATCGCCGGTCATGCGGGTGAAGACCAGGAGCTCCTTCATGTCCATTTTGACCAGCGGGCCGATAATGTCGTGGACATCGCCGCCGGAGCAGAAATTGCCGCCATTGGAAAGGAACACCACGGCGTCGACATCGTCGGCATAGACGAGGTCGCGGAACGTGTCGCGGAGTTCCGCATAGCTGTCGAAGGTCAGCGGGTTCTTGCGCTCCGGCCGATCGAGCCGGACCTTGGCGATCCTGCCCTCGACCTCCCAGAGGAAATGCTTCGGCTTGCGCCCGGCCATTGCGGTCATTCGCGTCCCTCCCAGTTGCTGCGGAACGAGGTCAGCATGCCGGTCAGCCGGCGCGCGTCGTCCTCACTGACCTTGCCCAGCAATTCGCCGATCCAGCCTTCATGCGCCGCGGCGATCGCGGCAAAGGCCTGCGTGCCTTCCTCGGTCAGCCGCACCATCGAGGTGCGGCGGTCGCCATTGCGCCGCGCGCGGGCGACAAGTCCTTCCGAAACCAGCCGGTCGACGATGCCCGTGACATTGCCGTTAGAGACCAGCAGGAAACGCGACAGGTCGCTCATCAGCATGCCTTCCGGCGCGCGATAAAGCGCTGCCATCACGTCGAAGCGCGGCAGCGTGGTGTTGAAGTCCTTCTTCAGCCGCTCGCGCAGCTCGGCCTCGATCGTGCGCGAGGCGCGCAGCAGCCTGATCCACAGACGCAAGCGGTCCTTGCCGGGTCCCGACGGCGCGGGCAGGGGGCCGGCTACCATGTTTCGCCTCCTGAGATGGAAATCGCCTGTCCGGTGATCGATTGGGCGGCGTCGCCGCACAGCCACAGCACGGCGGCGGCGACCTCATCCGGCTGGATGAAGCGGCCTTGCGGGTTGGTCGAGGCGAGGCTTGACCGCGCTTGCTCGACCGAGCGGCCGGTCTTCTCGATGATGCGCCGGATGGACTCTTCCAGCATTTCGGTTTCCACAAAGCCTGGGCACACCGCGTTGACGGTGACGCCGGATTTCACTGTTTCGGCGGCAAGCGCCCGCATCAGGCCGATGACGCCATGCTTGGCGGCGACGTAAGACGCGACATAGGCGTAGCCTTTCAGGCCGGCGGTCGAGGCGATGAAAACAATTCGTCCCGTTTTCCGCGCGGCCATGCCGGCCAGCGCGGGCTTCACCGTC
Source organism: Mesorhizobium sp. M7A.F.Ca.CA.001.04.2.1 (assembly GCF_003998485.1). Classification (NCBI taxonomy): domain Bacteria; kingdom Pseudomonadati; phylum Pseudomonadota; class Alphaproteobacteria; order Hyphomicrobiales; family Phyllobacteriaceae; genus Mesorhizobium; species Mesorhizobium sp. M7A.F.Ca.CA.001.04.2.1. The sequence continues at coordinate 2,461 of NZ_RZQT01000025.1, read as the reverse complement.
AGGAAGGCGCCGGTCAGATTGACGTCGAGCGTCCGCTGCCAGTCGCTGAGCGCGGTTTTGTGCGCCGGCGCGCTGCCGGCCATGCCGGCATTGGCGACGACGATGTCGAACGGGCCGCGCGCGGCTTGCGCCCTCTCGTAGAGCGCCGCCATTGCCGCCTCGTCGGTGACATCGGCGGCGATGCCAGAGATGCGGTCGTTTTCGCCGGCCACCTCGGCGAGCTCTGCTTCCCGGCGGCCGCAGATGGTGACGCCGATGCCGGCAGCAGCCAGCGCCAGCGCGATGGCCCGCCCGACGCCGGAGCCGCCGCCAGTGACCAGCGCATGCTTGCCGGGTATCGTCGCGGCGGCCGTCATACTTTCAGCCCCGCTGCGGCGTCGCGCTCGGCCAGACGGTAGAGCTGGTCGCGTCCGGGCAGATAGGGATCAGGCCATTTGACACCGCGGTCGCCGAGCGTGACGGCGGCATGCAGCGTCCAGTAGGGATCGGCGAGATGCGGCCGCGCCAGCGCCACCAGGTCGGCGCGGCCGGCCATCAGGATCGAATTGACATGGTCCGGCTCGTAGATGTTGCCGACCGCCATCGTCGCCATGCCGACCTCGTTGCGGATGCGGTCGGAAAACGGCGTCTGGAACATGCGGCCATAGACAGGCTTGGCCAGTGCCGAGGTCTGGCCTGCCGAGACATCGCAGATGTCGACGCCGGCCTCATGCAGCAGCCGCGCGATCTCGACCGCGTCGGCCGGCGTCACGCCCTCGATGCCGACCCAGTCATTGGCCGAAATGCGCATCGAGATCGGCTTCTCCGCCGGCCAGGCGGCGCGCACCGCGCGGAAGATTTCGAGGGGATAGCGCATGCGATTGTCCAGCGAACCGCCATATTCATCCGTGCGCCGGTTGGTGACCGGCGTGATGAAGGACGACAAGAGATAGCCATGCGCGGCGTGGATTTCGAGCATGTCGAAGCCGCAACGATCGGCCATCTCGGTGGACGCCACGAATTCGTCGCGCACGCGGTCCATGTCGGCGCGGTTCATCGCCTTCGGAACCTGATTCTGCGGCGACCACGCAACGGCCGAAGCCGCCATCACCGGCCAGTTGCCTGAGACCAACGGCACGTCAGTGCCCTCCCAGCCGAGCCGGGTCGAGCCCTTGGCGCCGGAGTGGCCGATCTGGGCGCAGATCTTGGCCTCGGTCTCGGTGTGGACGAAATCGACCAGCCGCTTCCACGCCACCTCATGCTCGGGCGCGTAGAAGCCGGGACAGCCGGGCGTGATGCGCCCTTCCGGGCTGACGCAGGTCATCTCGATATAGATGAGGCCGGCGCCGCCCTTGGCGCGCTCGGCGTAGTGGGTGAAATGCCAGTCGGTCGGACAGCCGTCGACAGCCTTGTACTGCGCCATCGGCGAAACGACGACGCGGTTCTGCAGCCTCATGTCGCGCAGCTTGAACGGCGCGAACATCGGCGCGCGGCGCAGGCTGTTGCCGCCGGCGCCCGCCTGGCGCTGGAACCATTCTTCCGCGCTTTCAAGCCATTCGGCATCGCGCAGTCGCAGATTCTCGTGGCTGATACGCTGCGAGCGGGTCAAAAGCGAATAGTTGAACTGCACCGGATCGAGGCCGAGATAGCGCTCGACCTCCTCGAACCATTCCAGCGAATTGCGCGCCGCCGATTGCAGCTTGAGCACCTCGGTGCGGCGGGCATCCTCATATCTGCGGAAGGCGGCATCCAAGTCCGGCTCGGTTTCGACATATTCGGCCAGCGCCACAGCACTTTCCAGTGCCAGCTTGGTGCCGGAGCCGATCGAGAAATGCGCCGATGCCGCTGCATCGCCCATCAGCGCGAGATTCTTGTAAGACCAGCGCTCGCACAGCACGCGCGGGAAATTGATCCAGGCCGAACCGCGGATATGGTTGGCATTCGTCATCAAGGCGTGGCCGCCGAGATGTTTTTCGAAGATCCGCTCACAAACGGCGATCGATTCCTGCTGCGACATCGCACCGAAGCCGAAGGCAGCCCAGGTCTGCTCGCTGCACTCGACGATGAAGGTCGCGGTGTCGCTGTCGAACTGGTAGGCGTGGGCCCACACCCAGCCATGCTCGGTTTTCTCGAAGATGAAGGTGAAGGCGTCGTCGAATTTCTGGTTGGTGCCGAGCCAGACGAACTTGCATTTGCGGGTGTCGATGTCGGGCTTGAAGATGTCGACGAAGCTGTTGCGCGCCCTTGAGTTCAGGCCGTCGGCAGCGACGACCAGATCGTGCGTCGCCATGTAGGGCTTGGGATCTGCAATGTCGGTCTCGAACATCAGCTTGACGCCGAGTTCACGCGCCCGGCGCTGCAGCAGGACCAGCAGCCGCTTGCGGCCGATGCCGCAGAAACCGTGCCCTGACGAGACCGTGCGCACGCCGTCATGAATGACGGCGATGTCGTCCCAGTAGGCAAAGTGCTTCTTGATCCAGAC
>NZ_RZQT01000259.1:0-2748 GCF_003998485.1 Mesorhizobium sp. M7A.F.Ca.CA.001.04.2.1 | reverse complement strand
CGCGTGCACACCTTCGTCTTCGGTACCCGGCTGACCAATCTGACGCGGCAGATGCGCCATCGCGACCCGGATGCAGCCCTTGCCGACTGTTCGGCGGCGGTCATGGACTGGTCGGGTGGCACCCGCATCGGCGACACGCTGGCCGAGTTCAACCTGATATGGTCGCGTCGCGTGCTGGGGCAGGGGGCGGTCGTGCTTCTGATCACAGATGGGCTGGAGCGCGACGATGTCGCCGGCCTGTCGGAGGAGATGGAGCGCCTGCACAAATCCTGCCGGCGGCTGATCTGGCTGAACCCGTTGCTGCGCTTCGACGGCTTCCAGGCGCGCGCCCGTGGCGTCAAGGCGATGCTGCCGCATGTCGACGAGTTCCGCTCGGTGCACAATCTCGATGCGCTCGCCGATCTCTGCGCGTCATTGGACAAGAAGTCGGCACAATCCGTCGATCCGCGCCGATGGCTGGAAGCTGGCGCGAGGCGCGCCGCATAACCATATCCTTCCCATCCGGAAAACAGATCCCGAGAAAAACAGACTTCTGGAGAAACGGTCATGGAAAACAGCATTTATCTGGATGAGGCCCGCGACCCGCTGATCATTGCGGAGGGCTGGATGAAGGACGGCAAGGACGTGGCCATCGCGACAGTGGTCGAGACCTGGGGTTCGGCGCCCCGACCTGTAGGCAGCCATCTGGTCATCGACGCAGACGGCAATTTCCATGGCTCCGTCTCGGGCGGCTGCGTCGAAGGCGCTGTGGTCAGCGAGGCCATCGACGTCATCGACAGCGGCAAGGCCAGGATGCTGGAGTTCGGTGTTGCCGACGAAACCGCATGGCAAGTGGGCTTGTCCTGTGGCGGCCGCATCAAGGTGTACGTGGAAAGACTGGGCTAGAGCATGATCCCAAAAAGTGGGACCCGGTTTTTGGACAAGATGATGCTCGGACAAGAGATTTCCTGATGGATCCCTACGCCTTAAAAACTTTGAACGCCGAACGACGCGCCCGCCGTGCGGCGATCCTTGTCACCGATCTCGGTGACGGCCGCGACCGGATCGTGCGCGAGGGCGATCACGTCGCCGGCGATCTCGGAACCGCGATCGCCAGGGCGTTTCGCACCGGTAATTCCGGTTCGGTCGAAGCCGAGGGGCGGACTTTCTTTCTCAACGCGCATCTGCCGCAGCCGCGTCTGGTCGTGATTGGCGCTGTCCATATCAGCCAGGCGCTGGCGCCGATGGCGAAGATCGCCGGCTATCCCGTGGAGATCATCGACCCCCGCACCGCTTTCGCCACGCCGGACCGCTTTCCCGATGTGGCGCTTCATGCCGAATGGCCGGAGGATGTGCTGAAGCGTCAGCCGCTCGACAGCTACACCGCACTTGCCGCCGTCACCCATGATCCGAAGGTCGATGATTTCGCCCTGAAGGCAGCACTAGACGCCAACTGCTTCTATGTCGGCGCGCTCGGCAGCAGGAAGACGCATGCCAAGCGTGTCGAACGTTTGCTGGCGCTGGGCGCGAGCGCCGACCAGATCGCCCGTATCCATGCGCCGATCGGGCTCGATATTGGTGCTGCCAGCCCGGGAGAGATTGCTGTTGCGGTGTTGGCCCAGGCGATCCATGCCTTCCGCTCGCGCGGGCTGGACGCAAAAGGTGCGGCGGCGTGAAATTCGGACCGATCCCGATCGAGACGGCGGAAGGCGCGGTGCTGGCACACTCCACCACCGCTGGTGAACGCCGCTTCCGCAAGGCGCATAGGCTGAGCGCCGAAGATGTGGCGCTGCTACGGACTGCCGGTGTTTCCGAGGTCGTTGCGGCTGTTCTGGCTGAGGACGACCTCGGCGAGGATGCGGCCGCGCAAACGATTGCCGGGAGCATGGCCTTTCGCGGCATCGAAGCCAAGCCTGCCGCGACCGGGCGGGTCAACCTCCACGCCAAGGCGCCGGGCATCTTCACGGTCGATGCCGCTGCCATCGACGCCATCAATGCCATCGATCCCGCCATCACCATCGCCACGCTGGCGCAGCATGCGCCGGTCGAAAAAGGCCAGATGGTCGCGACGGTGAAGATCATTCCCTTCGCGGTCGGTTCAGCGCTGGTCGACGCTGCGACAGAAATCTGCGCCGCAGGCGAGATATTTGCCGTCAATGCCTACCGGCCCGTGCGTGTCGGCGTCATCCAGACGGTTCTGCCGGGCATCAAGCCTTCCGTGCTCGACAAGACGCTGCGCGTCACCGAAGCACGGCTGGCGCGTACCGGCGGCAGGCTGACAGCCGAGCGCCGCACGGCGCATGAGATCGCGCCGGTGGCGGAGGCCACGGCTTCCCTGGTGCGCGACAATGACATGGTGGTGATCTTCGGCGCCTCGGCGATGAGCGATTTCGCCGATGTCATTCCCGCGGCGATCGAGAAAGCGGGCGGTACCGTCGTCCGCGCGGGTATGCCGGTCGATCCCGGCAATCTGCTGGTGCTCGGTGCGCTCGGAGGCAAGCACATCATCGGCGCGCCCGGCTGCGCCCGCAGCCCCAAGGAGAACGGGTTCGATTGGGTGCTGGACCGATTGATCGCCGGTCTCGACGTGACCGCCAGGGATATTGCCGGCATGGGGGTCGGCGGACTGTTGATGGAAATCCCCACACGGCCGCAGCCGCGCGAACCGCTGCCGGCCAAATCTCAACTGAAGATCGGCATCGTGCTGCTGGCGGCCGGCCGGTCGAGCCGCATGGGCGGGCCGAACAAGCTGTTGGCGCTGTTCGACGG
>NZ_RZQT01000258.1:0-2791 GCF_003998485.1 Mesorhizobium sp. M7A.F.Ca.CA.001.04.2.1 | reverse complement strand
CCTCGACCTCACCGCCGATGCTGCCACTGCCGCCTTGGCCGCCAATATACATGGTAACGGCCGTCTCGGCCTTACCAGTCTCCGTCGAGCCAGCGCCACCCGCACCACCGCCGCCGCCCACCGACTGTGCGAAGATGCCGTGCGAGTTGTCGTCCTGCGTCAGGATCGAACCGCTCTGGAAGTTCTGGACGTGAACCTTGTCGCTGGTACCGCCAGCGCCGCCGGCGCCGCCGAGGCTCAGCGTGATGGCGATCTTCGAGTCGGTGGATGACGTGCCGGACGCGCCGCCGACGCCACCGGAGCCGCCGATCGACTGCGCCAGGATGCCGTGGGAATTGGCCTTGTCGGTCTGGATTATGCCGCTGTTTTCGACATTGACCTTGCCACCGTTGCCGCCGACCTCACCCGAGCCGCCAAGCGACAGGTTTACCGCGACTTCACCGCCATCGCTCTTGCCCTTGCTTTCGCCGGCACCACCTGCGCCGCCGCCGCCACCGACCGACTGCGCGAAGATGCCTATCGAGCGCTCCTGCTTGGTCCATATCGTTGCGCCGGCCATATTGACGACATCGACCTGGTTGCCATTGCCGCCCTTGCCACCCGCACCGCCAAGCGAGCCGCCGATTGCGTAAGTGCCAAGCACGCCAGAGCTGGACGAGCCGCCGACACCGCCGCCGCCACCGATCGAATTGGCGCTGATGCCATAGGAATCGGCGCCGTCCGTGACGATCAGATTGCGGTTGGTGACCGAAACCGTGCCGCCATTGCCGGCGCCGCCGGCACCGAGCGCGATCGCCGCGCCGATACCGACCGAAGTCTCGCCTGCATCGCCTGGGCCGACGATATCCTCTTTGGTCGAAGCCGAGCCGCCGCCGCCGCCACCGCCGCCGATGGACATGGCGAGGATGCCGACCGAGTTGAACCCGCTTGTGCGGATCTCGCCCGAATTATCGACTGCGACACCGACCTTGCCATCGAAACAAGTGGCATTGCCACCGGCGTCCGCGGCACAGGCGGCATCGTTGCCTTCGCCGCCATTGCCGCCGATGCTGACATTTGCGGTAACGCTCGTGCCGGCGGTGCCGCCGACGTGGAAGGCCTGCGTGTTTGTCGCACCGCCCATGCCGCCACCGCCGCCGATCGATTGGGCAACAATGCCGGACGAATAGTCGCCGTCGGTGGTCAAATTGGCGGAATTCGTAACATCCACGGCACCGGACTTGTTGCCTGTGCCCCCCGCCCCGCCGACACCAACGTTGACGGCGACGTTGACGCCGTTTTCTGTACCGAGATCGGCCGTCGCGCCATTGGTCGCTCCGCCGTTGCCGCCGCCGCCGCCGATCGACTGGGCAACGATCGCGGCGCTCATGTCCCCACCCGTCTTGATCGTCATGGCGTTGTGAACGGCGACATCGCCGCTGATGTTGCCCTTGCCGCCGCCGCCACCGATGGTGACCGTCGCATTGATGCTGGCGTTGACCCCGAAGCCGCCTGCAGCTCCCCAGGAATCGCCGCCATTGCCGCCGCTGCCGGCCACCGATTGCGCGAGGATGCCGATCGCGTTGGCGCCTTTGGTAACGATGCTGCCGCCGCCATTCATGCCGCTGTCGACGATGACGAGATCGCTCTTGCCACCGTCGCCACCCCAGCCGCCAACAGTGACACCGAGTGAAACGCTAACCCCCGTGCTGGCTGCACCCGAAATCGTGGCAGCGCGGCCGCCATTGCCGCCGCCGCCGCCGATGGACTGGGCAACGATGCCGCCGGAACCGGCTGCGTCGGTGTCGGCAATCAGGTTGCCATCAGCCCGAACCGTTACCTTTCCACCATTGCCTCCGTTGCCGCCCTCGCCACCCACGGCAACCCCGACCGAAGCGGACACGTAGAGACCAGCGCTGACCGCGCCTGAATAAGCCGAACCGCCGTTGCCGCCACTGCCACCGACCGATTGCGCAAGGATGGCCTTCGAGCCCATGCCGCCGACATGAATGTCACCTTTGTGGGTGACCGTGACCTGGTTGCTGAGATTGCCATCGCCGCCACCGCCGCCGATCGCCACGGAAGCGGCGCCGAACAGACCGACGGCAAACGTTCCGACAGATCCGCCATTGCCGCCACCGCCGGCCGACCGACTGGGCGAGAATGCCGTGTGAGAGGGAGCCCACGGTCGTGATGTTGGTGGTGTTCTTGACCTCTACCTCGCCGGCCGCGCCGCCGGCCCCGCCTTTGCCACCGATGCCGACCGCGGCAAAGGCGCCGGCCGCCATCGCGAACCCGCCGTCGCCGCCCGAGCCGCCGACCGACTGCGCGAAGATGCCGATCGACATATCCTTGTCCGTGCTGATCAGGCCTGTGTTTTCGACATAGACCTTCTTGCTCCCGCCGCCCGACGCGCCATCGCCGCCAAGCGAGAAGGACGGCCCGCCAACCGAGACGGCAAATCCGCCTGAGCCGCCACCGCCGCCGATCGACTGCGCCAGGATGCCATGAGACTGGACACCTTCGGTGTGTACCGCCGCGCCATTGGTGACATCGACGGTCCAGCCCGTGCCGCCGCCACCTCCCTTGCCACCGATTGTGACGTTGGCGCCGAGGCCGGCGGAAGCCGTGCCGCCGCCATTGCCGCCGCCGCCGCCGATCGACTGGGCGATGATACCGGTGGAGCGGTCGCCAAGCGTGTGAATCAGCCCTGAATTGATGCCGACCGTCACTGCCTTGGCGTCGCTGGCAGTGCCGGCCTTGCCGCCGATGCTGACAGCAGCCACAAGACCCGCGCCGTTCAACGAGAAGC
>NZ_RZQT01000257.1:0-2865 GCF_003998485.1 Mesorhizobium sp. M7A.F.Ca.CA.001.04.2.1 | reverse complement strand
GACGGGAAGCGTCTCCCGGCCTTGCCTGACGGTGCCTTCGCGCGTCGCGCGCACCGCCGCCATGGCGACCACATCGACATCGGCGCCGGTGAAATTCGCCCGTGCCACGGCGCGGTCGGCAAGCCGCCGCACGATCGCCTGCAGCCGGTCATGGCTTTCGTGATGCAGATGGTCGGCCTTGGTCGCGGCAACCAGAATGCGGTCGATGCGCCGCGAGAACAGATCGGTGAGGAAGCTGCCCCGGCCGGGGCGAAAACAGCTGAGGATCTCGGTCACCGCGCGTTCCAGGTCGGCCATGGCGCCTGGGCCGGCGTTCAGCGCCTGCATAGCGTCGATCAGGACGATCTGGCGGTCGAGGCGGGTGATGTGTTCCCGGAAGAAGGGTTTGACGACATGCGTCTTGTAGGCCTCATAGCGCCTGTCCATCATCGCGTGCAGCGAGCCTGCGCGCGGGCGCTTGTCGCCGATCGCGGCCAGTGGCGCGAAGGTCAGGGCCGGCGAGCCTTCGAGATCGCCCGGCATCAGGAAGCGGCCGGGCGGCAAGGTCGAAAGCGCCCGCTCGTCGAGCTTGCAGGCTTTCAGATAGGCGGCGAAACTCTCGGCCAGGCGGCGCGCCGTCATCTCGTCGGCATCGGCGTTCGGGTCGATCCCGGCCGATAGTGCCCGCCAGGCTTGCGACAGGTCCTCGCGCACCGGCAGAACAGCCATTTCAAAGGCTTCGTGGGAAAAATCGGCGAAGGATTTGCCGAGCAGCGGCAGATCGAGCAGCCATTCGCCGGGATAGTCGACGATATCGACGGACAATCTGCCCGAGGAAAACATGCGGCTCCAGCCGGAAGCCGATTCATATTCGATGGTCAGCCGCAGCTCCGAAATGGCGCGCGTAGAATCGGGCCAGACGCGGTCGTTGACCAAGGCTGCGATGTGGTCCTCGTACTGGAAACGCGGCACCGCGTCGTCGGGCTGCTGCTCGAGGAAGGCGCGCGCGATGCGCCCCGATTTCTGCGCCTCGAACAGCGGCAGGCGCCCGCCATGGATGAAATTGTGGACAAGGGCCGATATGAACACCGTTTTGCCGGCGCGGGACAATCCGGTCACGCCGAGGCGCAGCGATGGGGAAAAAAGCCCGGTGGCGCGGCCCGATACCGTGTCGAGGGCAATCCTCGCCTCGTCGGTGAAGGTGGTCAGCGATGATGCCAAAATATGCTCTCTCGAACTTCGGTCCGTCCGATATAGGCGCTGCAACAAGGCTTTGAAATGGCTTCAGAGATCGGCCGGCGTCAGGAACACTTCGAGATAGCCGGTGCCTTGGGCGGCGCTGGCAAGATCGCCGTCGAAGCGGACGACCGCCAGGCCCGCGGTCGGGAACCCATGGTTCAGTGTGGCCCGCGCAGCCTCGTCGCCGCCGCCCGAAACTGCCAAGGCAAGGTCTTCCATCATCGGGTTGTGGCCGATGACCAGCAACGAGCCCGATCCGCCATTGTTCTTGATAAGGTTGAGATAACCGGCCGCGTCCGCGCTGTAGAGCCCGTCGAAGAACAGGACCCGGCCGGTGTCGGTCTGGCCGGCCAGGCCTTCCAGCGTCTCTTTGGCGCGTTTGGCGTTGGAGCACAGCGTCCGGTCCGGAACATAGAGGCGGGAGCGCATGGCGGCGCCCATCATTTCGGCATCGGCGCGGCCGGACGCATCGAGCGGACGGTCGAAATCGCGCATGCCGGGTAATGCCCAGCCAGCCTTGGCATGTCGCAACAGATAAAGCCTGCTCACCCAACCTCCGAATGCCGAAGCCTTCCGGGATTAGCCACGAGAACGGCGTCGCGCACAATGGCCCGTGCTCTTCAAACACGGCGAATCAGCCAACGCTGCTGCTGCAAAAGGCGCTTGCATATCGGCCCCGGGGTCACCGCGATCAGGGAAAATATGCGTCACCGGATCCAAAGCGACCGTACGCGGCTGCAAAGACGCGTGCCCGGGTACTTTAACAATTGCGTGAAACAGCGGCCGATTGCGCTTGTGCAGGCGTCGGACGACGAATATATAGGCGCCAAATTTGGGGCAGTTTGGGTGAGTCGAATGAACGACATCGTTACCGCCGATTACGTACCCTCCGAAGACGAGCCGTTCATGAACGAGCGGCAGAAATCCTACTTCCGCTCAAAGCTCGTCACCTGGAAGAATGACATATTGCGCGAAGCGCGCGAAACACTGGAAATCCTGCAGCAAGAAAACGCCAACCACCCCGATCTGGCCGATCGCGCCTCTTCGGAAACCGACCGTGCCATCGAACTCAGGGCCCGCGACCGTCAGCGCAAGCTCATTGCAAAGATCGATTCCGCCCTGCAACGCATCGACGAAGGCACCTACGGCTATTGCGAAGAAACCGGCGAGCCGATCGCGCTGAAGCGGCTCGATGCACGTCCGATCGCGACATTGTCGATCGAAGCGCAGGAGCGGCATGAGCGCCGCGAAAAAGTCTATCGCGACGACTGAAGCTCACGGCCGGCTGTCTCGAACGATTCTGAAAATGGCCGGTTTCCCGGCCATTTTCATTGGTGCGGCATCCACCACTCAGGGCGCGCGAAGATCGAAAACCCTCGGGGCTTCGGACGAGGTGGTTCGGCAGCCGGACCGGCGACGGTGTTTCGCGGGGATAGCGACCCGGCGGTCGCTCATTTCTTCTGGCTGGAGAGTTCACCGAGAAGCTTGGTCATCTCGTCGTCGAGCGACTGCGGCGCCGCCGGCTTGCCCACCTGGCCGCCCGAACGGGGCTGGTCCAGTGATACTTCAAGTTCTCTCATCAGCGTGTCGTCGATGCTATCCTGCACCGGCTGCGGTGGTGGCGGGGGGTGCCGGGCGGGGTTGGCG
>NZ_RZQT01000256.1:0-2921 GCF_003998485.1 Mesorhizobium sp. M7A.F.Ca.CA.001.04.2.1 | reverse complement strand
CCCAAGTCGGCCCGCACATGAGGCCCAACGCCTCCTGTCAAAATCCCCTGACACAAACAGTCCAAGACACTTCAATCACATAACAAAAAAACCCCGCCGAAAATCGACGGGGTTTGTCAGCAGTCTGGGGCCGGGCTTCCGGCCTTTTCTATTGTTTTCAGCAAATCACTTTTAAGGAGGACACCATGGCTTCATCAGCGTTGATCGGCATCCTGATCACATTCCTCGTCATCATCCTCGTTCTCTATCTGGTTCAACGCCTGCCGCTCGATGGCCGGATGAGACAGATAGTTCAGGTCATCGTCATCATCATCGGCATCATTTCGCTGCTCAAATACCTCGCGGTTTTTTAGGCCGCGAAGGCCGCCATTCTCACCGTTTTAAGACTGGCCCGGCGCGTGGCGATCGGGCCGGTCGTGTTTCAAGACGTAGTTTAATCGATTGATATTGTTGGATATTCGATAATATTCGTGGCAGGTCTTGCCGTTGTCATGCTCGTTTGACAAAACAGGCCCGCCTCCGGCGGGAGGCCGCATTGCCAACGAGGAAATCACCAGATGAATGTGGCCCAGAACATCGTCGCCGGCCTTGACCGGATACTCACCATGGAACTGGTGCGCGTCACCGAACGGGCCGCCGTCGCGGCCGCCAGGCTGCGTGGGCGCGGCGACGAAAAGGCGGCCGACCAGGTCGCCGTGGATGCCATGCGCCAGGAACTCAACCGGCTTTCCATCAGGGGCACGGTGGTGATCGGCGAGGGCGAGCGCGATGAAGCGCCGATGCTCTATATCGGCGAAGAAGTCGGCTCCGGCAAAGGTCCGGCGGTCGATATCGCGCTCGATCCGCTCGAAGGCACGACGATCTGCGCCAAGAACCTGCCCAATGCGCTCGCCGTCATCGCCATCGCCGAAAAGGGCAGCCTGCTGTTTGCGCCCGATGTCTACATGGACAAGATCGCCATCGGTCCGGGCTATGCGGACGGCGTCATCGATATCGATGCCTCACCGGCCGAAAACATCGCCAGCCTCGCCCGCGCCAAGGGCGTGGCTATTTCGGACATCACCACCTGTATCCTCGACCGGCCACGTCATGCCAAGCTGATCGATGCCGTGCGCGCCACGGGTGCCGCGATCCGGCTGATCGGCGACGGCGATGTCGCCGGCGTCATCCACACCACGGATCCGGAAGAAACCGGCATCGATATCTATCTCGGCACTGGCGGAGCACCCGAGGGCGTGCTGGCCGCCGCCGCGCTGCGCTGCACCGGCGGCCAGATGCAGGGCAGGCTGATCCTCGACACACCGGAAAAGGTTGCTCGCGCGGCAAAGATGGGTATTTCCAATCCGAAACGGGTCTATCGGACGGAGGACATGGCGCGCGGCGATGTGCTGTTTGCGGCCACCGGTGTCACCGACGGCAACATGCTGGCTGGCGTCAAGTTCGGCCACAATTACATCACCACCCACACGATCGTGCTGCGCTCGTCGTCACGGACGGTGCGCGAGATCAAGGCACGCCATCAGGATCTGGATAAGTTCTGACGCTTGCTTGCGAAGCCACCTTGCAATTGTTAGCCATTCGGGCGCACCCGATATTGGCTGCAAGGATTTGACGATGAAACCGTTCGACTGGCACGCGGATCCGATCTCGCGCGCCACCGCCATCACGCAGTCTTATCGCAACACCCAGAATGTGCGTCGCTTTCTCATCCGGGAATGCGGCGACGCATTCAGCTTCGACCGGCCTTTCATGGCCTGGCTCAAGGACGGTGTGGAAAAGACGATGGGCGATGCGGCCGACGAATGGCTTCGGCGCCAGGCTGAAAAGCGGAAAGCGCAGTTTTCTTGACACTTCCCGGACGGCGCACACCGTGAATCGCTTGGCTTTGCCTGCCTTTGGCCTATAGAGCGTCGCATGAACGTGACACGCTTTAAATTGTTGCCAATACAGGTCGTCGCCCCAAAACCGCTGCGCACTTTTGGGCGACATGCACTATCGTGCGGCCAACGATGAGTTGGCAAAGCGTATGACCGGCGAAAAGCGCCTCTTCCTCGATGTCAGGCAGTCGGTGTCAGGGGTTTCCTGGGAGCACCGGCTGACCGAGCGGCAGGACATGATCGCGCTCGCCATCGCGCAAGGCTACGGGGTATCCGATATCGTCGCACGGGTGCTTGCCGGCCGCGGCGTCACCGCCGAGCAGACCGAGCGGTTTCTCGATCCGACGATCCGCGATCTTCTGCCGGATCCGGCATCGCTGACCGACATGGACAGGGCGGCGGCCCGGATCGCCGCCGCGGTGATGGCCAGGGAAAAGGTGGCGATCTTCGGCGACTATGATGTCGATGGCGCCGCCTCGTCGGCCTTGCTGAAGCGGTTCCTCACGCATTTCTCGGTGCCGTCGGAAATCTACATCCCGGATCGTATTTTCGAGGGCTATGGCCCCAACCCCGACGCCATGCGCGAACTTGTTTCGCGTGGCGCGACACTGATCGTCACCGTCGATTGCGGCACCAACAGCGCCGCTTCCATCGATGCCGCCAATGAGGCCGGGGCTGATGTCGTGGTGCTCGACCACCACCAGGTCGGCGGTGCCTTGCCGGCGGCAATCGCTGTCGTCAATCCCAATCGCGACGACGACCTCTCCGGGCAGGGCCATCTCTGTGCCGCCGGCGTGGTCTTCCTCGCCCTTGTGCAGACGGCCAGGATCCTGCGTAGCCGCATGGCCGATGCTACGCCGCCGGACCTGCTTTCGCTGCTCGATATCGTGGCATTGGCCACCGTTTGTGACGTGGTGCCGCTGACCGGCGTCAACCGTGCCTTCGTGGTCAAGGGGCTGCAGATGGCGCGCCAGCAGAAGAACGAAGGGCTCGCGGCACTGGCACGGGTGTCGCGCATCGGCGAGCCGATCAGCACCTTCCATC
>NZ_RZQT01000255.1:0-2987 GCF_003998485.1 Mesorhizobium sp. M7A.F.Ca.CA.001.04.2.1 | reverse complement strand
GCCGGTCAGACGCTCGACCTCGCGGCGCAATTTTCGGCACTGCCCGCGGCGCTCGCCAATGAATTTTCGCCCGGCCTCGACGCTGTCGGCACGCTCAGCGGCACGGCTGGTGTGACCGGGCCGCCGGCCGCTCCCGATGTCCGCTTCAACGCGCAGCTGGCTGGCGTCGAAACCAGCCAGACTCGCCAGGCGGGGCTCGGGCCGCTCGCCGTCGATGCGGCCGGCAGCTACACCTTGGCCGGCGGCGTGGTGCTCCATCAGGCGACGCTGACCGGCGACAAGATTTCCGGCAAGGCAGCCGGCACCCTCAACCCGAACGGCGCCAGCGATTTTGCGCTCGATCTCATCTCATCCGGCCCCAGCCTGCCCCTGATTGTCGGCAGCGCCGGGAGCCCGGTCAAGATCGAAATCCGGTCCATGTCGGCAAAGGTGGCGGGCGAGAGCACGCGGGCCCGCCTGGATGTCTCTGCGATCCTGCCCTCGATCGTCACCAGTCCAGCGAGGGTGGACGGGCTTGCTCTGGCGTTGCACTCGGATGCGTTCGATCTCAAGAACCGCGCAGGGCCAGTTTCCGGCACAGTGTCGGTGGACAAGGTCGGTCTCGACAATCCGGTGATTGCGCCGCTGATCGCCGGCAAGGTCACGGCGGCGCTCAGCGGTCGCCTGACAGCCGATGCGGTTGCCATAGACAGCGGCTCGCTCAAGAGCGATGCGCTGAACAGCCAGGTTGCCGGCCAGGTATCGCTGCGTGACGGTGCCATCGACCTCAATCTGAAGGCGGATGCCCCATCGTCGGCCTTGCCGGCGGCGGCACGCGGCATGCTTGGCGAACGCGCTGAGATCAGCGCCACGCTGAAGCGCGACCCCAACGGCAGTATCAATATAGGCGGATTGAAGCTGACCTCGGGTGCGCTGACCGCAGACGGGCAAGCCAGCCTTGCCGACAACAAGGTGGCCGCCGACATCAAGGGTGCGCTGAGCGACATCTCGCTGCTGTCGAAAGACGCCAAGGGCGCCATCGCTTTTGCGTTGAACGCGCAGGGCCCGGCCGCGGCGCCGGACCTGTCGTTGACCATCGACAGCGACCGCCTTCTCGTGGCGGCGCGAGAGATCACCGGGCTGAAGCTGACCGCCACCGGCAAGGCCGATGCCGCCAATCCGGCGGCGAATGTGCAGCTGACCGGCAATGTCGCCGGCCAGGCGCTGCAAGGCAGTGCGGTGCTGGCGACAGCGGACGGCAAGAGCGCCATCAATGGCCTGCTGCTGTCGCTCGGCAAGAACAGGATTTCCGGCGATCTGGCGCTGGACGAGAAGTTCGTGCCAGTCGGCACCATCGCGCTCGACCTGCCCGATATCGGCCCGCTGGCGGCACTTGCCCTGGAGAAGGCCGAAGGCGATGTGCGCGGCACGATCGCCTTTTCGAAGAACGGCAATGCGCCACAGGTCGCAATCAAGGCGGCGACAGCATCGATTACGCGCGGCGACCTGCAGGCGAAAGCCGTCTCGATCGATGCGCTGGTCGCCAACTATCTGGCGGCGCCCGTGATCTCCGGAAATATCCGCGCCGACACCGTCACGTCGGGCGGCACCGTGATCAGCGGCATCGATGTCGACTTGAAGCGCGACGGCGACTGGACGGGCTTCTCCGGCGGCGCAACCGTCAAGGGCATTCCGGCACAGGCCGCCGGCCGGGTGAAAGTGGCCAACGGCACGACGACCATCGAGCTTGCCTCCGGCCAGGCGACCGTACAAGGCATCAAGGCGGCCATTGCCCAGGCCTCGACCGTCAGCATCGTCAACGGCATGACGACGCTGGACCGGCTCGTGCTCAACCTTGGCGGTGGTACGGCGACGGTGACCGGCAAGGTCGGCACGGCGCTCGACATCAATGCGACGCTGGCGCGGGTGCCGATGTCGCTCGCCAACAGTTTCTCGCCGGGGCTCGACGCCGCCGGTTCGATCTCAGGCACGGTCAAGGTGACGGGTGCGCCGGCGAACCCCGCCATTGCCTTCAACCTTGACGCGGCCGGCGTGCAGACCTCGCAGACGCGCGGTGCCGGTGTCGGTGCGGTGAGTGTCTCCTCGTCGGGCACCTTCGGCGGCAACAAGCTGACCTTCAATGCCAATGTCGGCGATGGCGCCGGCCTTGGCCTCAAGGGCGGCGGCACCGTGACGACGGCCGGCACGCCGTCACTGGTGCTCGACTTCAATGGCGTCGTGCCGTTCGGCCTGCTCAGCCAGAAGCTTGCCGCGCAGGGCCTGTCACTGTCTGGAACCGCCAATGTCAACGTACAGGTGCGCGGTCCCGCGACATCGCCCGTCATCGGCGGCAGCATCAGCACCTCGGGTGCGCGCCTTGTCGATGCGCGCTCCGGCCTCGCCGTCAACGATCTCGCCGCCGATGTCTCGATTGCCGGCGGCGTCGCCAGGATCAACCGGCTGACCGGAACGCTGTCGACGCGCGGCAGCCTGTCGGCCAGCGGCACGGTCGGCATCAACCCGGCGCAGGGTTTCCCGGCCGACCTGTCGATCAAGCTGGTCGACGGCCGCTATACGGACGGCAGGGTGGTGACCGCCAATCTCGGCGGCGACCTGACGATCAAGGGACCGCTGACCTCCGCACCGGTCATCGCCGGCACCGTCAATCTCGCCAAGACGGTGATCACCGTTCCCGACAAATTGCCGGGCTCGCTGGCGGCGCTCGACGTCAAGCACAAGAACGCGCCGGGCGCGGTCAAGGCGCAGGACAAGGCGCTGCGGCCGCCGACGACCAGCGGCAAGGGCGGCGGTAGCGGCCTTGCGCTCGATGTCACGGTCAACGCGCCGAATCAGATCTTCATCCAGGGCAGGGGCGTTGATGCCGAACTTGGCGGCTCGCTGAAGCTGACCGGCCCGGCCTCGTCGCCGCAAGCGGTCGGCACCTTCACCTTGCAGCGCGGACGACTGTCGATCCTCGGCAAGCGGCTGACCTTCACCGAAGGCACGGT
>NZ_RZQT01000254.1:0-3054 GCF_003998485.1 Mesorhizobium sp. M7A.F.Ca.CA.001.04.2.1 | reverse complement strand
TGCCCTATGAGCGCCCGCCTCTGTCCAAGGAGGCGATGGCCAGCGATGCGCCCGGGATCAAGGCGATCGCCAGCGACGCAATTCTGGCCGAGAAGTCGATCCGGCATGTCCATTCCGTCCAGGCCGTCGCGATCGACCGCACGGCGCATACTGTGCGCCTGTCGGACGGATCGGTCCTGCCTTACGAAAAGCTCCTGCTGGCAACCGGTTCGACGCCGCGCAAGCTGCCGATGCCGGGCCTGGGTCCGCGCTGCGTCTATCTCAGAACCTTCGCTGATGCGCTCGCCATTCGCGCGCATCTCACCCCCGGCAACCGTATCGCCATCATCGGCGGCGGCTTTATCGGCCTCGAACTCGCCGCCGCGGCCCGCAAGCTCGGTGCCGCGGTCACCGTCATCGAGGCGCAGCCTCGCATCCTGATGCGCGGCGTGCCGGCGGAGATCGCGGAAATCATCCATGAGGCGCATGTCGCCGAGGGCGCCGACATCCTGTGCGGCGACGGCATCGCGTCCATCGCCGACGATGGCAACGAGGTGCGCGTCACCCTTGCCGGCGGACGGGAGATATCAGCCGACCTCGCGATCATCGGCATCGGCGCCGTGCCGGTGACCGGGCTTGCGGCCGAAGCGGGGCTGACGATCGACAATGGCATTGCAGTCGATGCCGAGCTGCGCAGCAGCGATCCCGACATCTTTGCCGCCGGCGATTGCTGCTCGTTTCCGCTCGCCGTCTATGGCGGCCGCCGGGTGCGGCTGGAAGCCTGGCGAAACGCCCAGGAACAGGGCGCGCTGGCGGCCAGGAACATGCTCGGCGCCGGCGAGGCGCATGCGGCGGTGCCGTGGTTCTGGTCGGATCAATATGGTCTGTCCCTGCAGATCGCCGGGCTCTCCGACGAGGGCAAAAACATCGTGCGCCGCGATCTCGGCGACGGCGCCTTCATCCTCTTCCATTTGGCTGAAGACGGCAGGCTGGTCGCGGCGAGCGGCATCGGCCCCGGCAACGCGGTCGCCCGCGACATCAGGCTGGCCGAAATGCTGATCGCCAAGCGGGCCAAGCCGGCGCCGGAAGCGCTGGGATCACAGGATGTGAAGCTGAAGTCGTTGTTGGCCGCCTGAGCCTACGCTCCCCCTTTTTGGGGGCCGCTGCGCAGCTGCGGGATGGGAGTGCGGCACCGCCCCTAACCTTCGGTCCGACCTACTACAAGGCGGAGGTAAAGGCTCTGAACCTCAGCCCTAAAACAGCGCCTTCAGCTCCGGCAGTTTGTCGTTCACCAGCCAACCATAATAATTCTCTTCCGGCAGCTTTTCGGGCTCACCGGCGGCGCGGCGCCTGTCGTTCTCCGCCTTCAGGGCATAAGCGCGCTGCTCCGGATTGCCGACATTGTAGAGCGTGGCGGTCAGCCCGGGATTGCCCGAAATGTCGAAGCCGGCAATGCTTTTATAGGCATCGATCGATTTCCTGATCGTCGCGGCGACGTAGGGCAGCGTCAGGTCGGGATCCATGATGGTCTTGTAGACCGAATTGGGATCGCCGACGTCGAGCTTGGGCAGGCCCGAAACCTTGTGCACCAGATCGCTGATCTGCAGGGCGGTCAGCGGATTGAGCTGGCCGAGGCCGAAGGTCTGGCCGGCATAATAAGGCTGGAAGAAGGTGGCGCCGAAGCGGTCGTCGGGAAAGCTGGTCCCGCCGACCGACTTGCCGCGAAACGAACGGTTCCACACCTGTTCGCGGCATTCCCACAGATCGTAGCTGTCGGACATCCCCGCGCATTTCTTGAATTCCGGCCGCTGCACGAAGTCGGTGATGTCCTCGCCGTCATAGGCGAAGGACAGCTTGCTGGAGAGATAGGAGATCGCCTTGACATAGTAGGTCTGCAGCCGGTCATAAGCATCGACATTGTAGGTGTGCTCGCCGACGATGGCGCCGACGATGTGCAGGGGATCGATGCCGTAGGCGGCCGCCGCCTTCCTGATCTTGGCGCGCAATTCGGCGTCGTTCTGCAGCAGGGCATAGACCTTGCGGTACTTCGCCTGGAAGCTGGTGTTGGTGGCCTGCGTGCGCCGGCTGGAGGCGCCGGGAATGTCGGGCTGCACGGCATTGCGATTTCCCGGCGGCACCAATGTCGCTGCCTCGGCGGCGAACAGCGTCGCCGCCAGCGTCAAGCCGAGAATGACCAGGATCAGTTTTTTCATGCACCCGCCGCCCAAGCAATTCCAGGAAAAGTGTGAAACGGTTTTCCGGAATTGCGTCAACCAAGAGATCGAGAATTGCCGCGCAAACTAGGTAAAGCTCTTGGTCGAGTCGAGAGCGCCCCTTCACCCGGCAGGACGAAAGGTGGCCAGATGGTACCATCTGGCCACACATGATTTTGCTTGCCGGAAAATGTTGCCTGGACCGGCGCCGGAACGTTTCGGCGCCGTCGTTTAAAGGATGAACCGCGACAGGTCGGTATTCCTGGACAGATCGCCGACATGCTTTTCGACATAGGCGGCGTCGATAGTGACGCTCGTTCCGTTGCGGTCGGGCGCATCGTAGGAGATTTCGTCCAGCACCCGCTCCATCACCGTCTGCAGGCGCCTGGCGCCTATGTTCTCGACGCTGGCGTTGAGATCGACGGCGATGCCGGCGAGCGAATCGATGGCGTCTTCGGTGAAGGTCAACTCGACGCCCTCGGTCTTCATCAGCGCGATATACTGCTTGATCAGGCTGGCCTCGGTCTCGGTCAGGATGCGCACGAAATCGTCCTTCTCCAGCGCCCGCAGTTCGACGCGGATCGGCAGGCGGCCCTGTAATTCCGGCAACAGGTCGGACGGCTTCGAGACGTGGAAGGCGCCGGAGGCGATGAACAGGATGTGATCCGTCTTCAACGGTCCGTATTTGGTCGCCACCGTGGTGCCTTCGACCAGCGGCAGCAGGTCGCGCTGCACGCCTTCGCGCGAGGGCCCGCCGGAAATGTCCGATCTCGCCGCGATCTTGTCGATCTCGTCGAGGAAGACGATGCCGTCGTTTTCCGCGGCATCGAGCGCCCGGCGCACCACCTCGTCCTGATCGAGC
>NZ_RZQT01000253.1:0-3066 GCF_003998485.1 Mesorhizobium sp. M7A.F.Ca.CA.001.04.2.1 | reverse complement strand
GCAAGGACATCGCCATGGAGACGCGGGGCAGCGTTGTCGTGACGGATTCGCTCGCAGCAATCGATCTTGCGCTTGCAGGCGTCGGGCTTGCCTATGTCTTCGAGCCGCTGGCGCGCGCCGATCTTGCCGCGGGCCGCCTGGTCCAGGTGCTGCCGCAGACGGCGATCGAGGAACCGGGGCTATTCCTCTATTTCCCGCGCCGGGCGTCAATGGCGCCGAAGCTCAGGGCCTTTATCGACACCGCACAAGAAATCGGCCGGGCATCCTTGCGGACACCCGGCCGAGTTGCCTGAGCTGAGAAGCCCCTTCAGGGGGCTATTTGTAAGGATTATTTCTTCACCGCAGCCGCGACTTCCGCCGCGAAATCGGTCTCTTCCTTTTCAATGCCTTCGCCGAGCGCAAAGCGCAGATAGGCGGAGATCTTGGCCGGAGCGCCGATTTCCTTCTCGGCATCCTTCAGTGCCTGCTCGACAGTGATGTCGGGATTGAGCACGAAGGCCTGCTTCAGGAGCACGACTTCCTCATAGAACTTGCGTAGGCGGCCTTCGACCATCTTTTCGATGATCGCTTCCGGCTTGCCGGACTGGCGCGCCTGATCGGCGAAGATCGCCTTCTCGCGCTCGACCGCAGCCGGATCGATCTGCTCGGCCGTCAGCGCCAGCGGGTTGGTGGCGGCGACATGCATGGCAACCTGGCGGCCAAAGGCGTTGGCGGCATGCTCATTGCCCGTGGTCTCGATCGCGACCAGAACGCCGAGCTTGCCAAGACCATCGGCAACTGCGTTGTGGACGTAGGTGGCGACAGCACCGTGCGGGACGGTGAGCTTGGCCGAGCGGCGGAAGCCCATGTTTTCGCCGATGGTGCCGACAGCGTCCTTGATGGTGTCGGCAACCGACTTGTCGGAACCTGGATACTTTGCGGCGGCCACAGCCTCCGTCGTGCCGTAGGCCAGCGCAACCTTGGCAACATTGGCGACGATTTCCTGAAACGCGGCGTTGCGGGCAACGAAGTCGGTCTCGGAATTGACTTCCACGACGGCAGCCTCGCGCACGCCGTTGTCGACGCCGATCAGGCCCTCAGCCGCGGTGCGGCCAGCCTTCTTGTCAGCCTTGGAGATACCCTTCTTGCGCAGCCAGTCGACGGCCTCTTCCATGTTGCCGTTGGTCTCGGTCAACGCCGCCTTGCAATCCATCATGCCCGCGCCGGTCAAGTCGCGGAGTTCTTTGACCTGTGCAGCCGAAATGCTCATTGTCGCCTCTTTGTTTTAAATGCACCGACGCACCATCGGTATTCGATGGTGCGTCTGTTTAGCGTGCCAGAATATGAGAAAGATGAAGGCCGCAACCGGCCTTCGATTATCAAGCTTCCGGAGCGTCTGCAGCCGGGGCCGGAGCCGGGTCGAGCGCCGGTTCGACGGGAGCTTCGATCGAAGCGCCGATGTCGACGCCGAGCGCGCCCTGCTGACGGGCGATGCCGTCGATCGCAGCCTTGGCGATCAGATCGCAATAGAGCTGGATGGCGCGGGCCGCGTCGTCATTGCCGGGGATCGGGAAGTCGATCTTGTCCGGATCGCAGTTCGAATCGATGATGGCGACGACCGGAATGCCGAGGCGCTTGGCCTCGAGAATGGCGATCGCTTCCTTGTTGGTGTCGATCACGAACATCAGGTCGGGCGTCGAGCCCATGTCCTTGATGCCGCCCAGCGCCTTGTCGAGCTTCTCGCGCTCGCGGTCGAGGTTCAGGCGTTCCTTCTTGGTCAACCCTTGCGCCTCGCCGGCCAGCATCTCGTCGAGCTTGCGCAGGCGCTGGATCGAATTCGAGATCGTCTTCCAGTTGGTCAGCATGCCGCCGAGCCAACGCGAGTTGACGTAGTACTGGGCCGAACGCTGTGCCGCATCGGCGACGATGTCGGACGCCTGGCGCTTGGTGCCGACGAACAGCACGCGGCCGCCCTTGGCGACGGTGTCGGAAACCTGCTTCAGCGCCTGGTGCAGCAAAGGCACCGTCTGCGAGAGGTCGATGATGTGGATGTTGTTGCGGGCGCCATAGATGTAGGGCGCCATTTTCGGGTTCCAGCGATGGGTCTGGTGGCCGAAGTGAATGCCAGCTTCCAAAAGCTGGCGCATGCTGAAATCAGGCAGTGCCATTCAAAGTTCCTTTCCGGTTAGCCTCCACGGACACAGGCATTTTTGGACTTTGTCCTCGAACGCCACCGGAGGTTTCAGCCGGATTTCTCCCGGGCAGACACCAAAGTCCGTGTGTGGAATGAGCGCGCATATAGAGGGGATGCGCGATAAACGCAAGGGCCGCGGGACCTGTGTGCGGCGTGCGACGATCCGCGCGCTGCCGTCAGCGCTTTATCTTGCCGTTCGGCACCCGCACCCGCCGGAAGACCGCGACGATCTCCTCGCGGCTGCATTCGATGGCGCCGAGCCGCACCGCACGGTCACGCTCGAAGCCGGTTATGTCGTAATGCGGCGCCGATGTCTTGGGCGGCCCCTGGTAGGATGAGCGCTTGACGCCAAGATGCGCGGCAAAGCGATGCAACTCGTCGGTGTCGTCGGCCAACAGATGGCACCAGCGATGGCCGGCCCAGTTCCAGATCGCTGCGTCGACATAGGCTGCCATAAAGCTTGCTGTCTGCCTTCCATCCGTCACGACAGTCGGCCACATGGCCCGGCTGATGTCAGTGACGATAGAATGGATTCGGATAGAAAATGAAGCCGCCATTGGCTGCAAGCTCGGCGACGATGTTGGTGACTGTATCCTGCATGCGGCGGTGCAGATCGGCAACCGCATCGTCGATCGAGCCCGTATGCTCATGCAAGCCCAGTGCCTCCGGCACCCGGATGTGGGCGCAACGCGGCCCGGCTGGCTGCGGAACGAACCGGTTCATCGTGTCGCGCAGCCCGCCCCGACAATAGTCGTTGCGGATCCGCTTCAGATGTTCGGCGATCTCCTCCTGGCCAATGCGCGGATTGGCGCAGGCCCAGGGTCCGACGCGTTGCAGCCTCTGAACTCTATCGACGAGCGCGCGGACCTGCCTTTGCCGTTCGGCATCGCCAG
>NZ_RZQT01000252.1:0-3177 GCF_003998485.1 Mesorhizobium sp. M7A.F.Ca.CA.001.04.2.1 | reverse complement strand
GAAGTAGCGGGCGTCACGGTCCTGGCACCCCTTCGCGTCGGGCTGGCAGCTGGAAAACACCGTCTTGCCGATGGCGATATCGAGCTTGTTCTTGCGGATCAGCCGGCCAAGCGTCAGCGCCGCCTCGACATTGCCGCCGGGAGAATCCACGACAACAGGCAGTTTCCGCCCGCCAAGCGTCTTCAGCATGCGTTTGAAGAGCGCCGGAGTTCCGGCTTCTATGGAGCCCTCGGCCGATATCCATTCCGGACAGATCGGCTCGCACCCCGCTGCGTTGCTGCGGACAATGCCGAACCGCATCGTCGGCCCAAGATCCGGCGCCGCATCCGCCGCGAAGGCTGCCGGGCCTGTGGCAAGCAGCGCAATCAGCCAGGTCAGAGCCAGCGGCCACAATGCCCGACGATGAAAATACCGCCTTGGAACCATTTGGAAAAAGCCCCTTGATGCAACCTATACTAGACGAGGTCCAGAGCCTTGCAACAGGGTTCGGCCGACGGGGCGGCAGCCGATAGCCCGGCAAACAAAAAGGGCGGCCCGAAGACCGCCCTTTCTTGTCGATCCGGCGAATGCCGGGCTCGGTTATTCCTTGATGGTGACGACGATGCCGGCACCGACGGTGCGGCCGCCTTCACGGATAGCGAAGCGCAGCTTCTCTTCCATGGCGATCGGCACGATCAGCTCGACATCGACCGTGATGTTGTCGCCCGGCATCACCATCTCGGTGCCTTCCGGCAGCGACACGATGCCGGTCACGTCGGTCGTGCGGAAGTAGAACTGCGGACGGTAGTTGGTAAAGAACGGCGTGTGACGGCCTCCTTCGTCCTTGGTCAGGATGTAGGCTTCGGCCACGAACTTCTTGTGCGGCTTCACCGTGCCTGGCTTGGCCAGAACCTGGCCGCGCTCGACACCTTCACGATCAACGCCGCGCAGCAGCGCGCCGATGTTGTCGCCGGCCTGGCCCTGATCGAGCAGCTTGCGGAACATTTCCACGCCCGTGCAGGTCGTCTTGGTCGTCGGACGGATGCCGATGATCTCGAGTTCCTCGCCGACCTTGACCACGCCGCGCTCGACGCGGCCGGTCACGACCGTGCCGCGGCCCGAGATCGAGAACACGTCTTCGATCGGCATCAGGAACGGCTTGTCGAGCGGACGGACCGGCGTCGGGATGTAGGCATCGACCGCAGCCATCAGCTCGCGGATCGCGTCTTCACCGATCTTCTTGTCCGAGTCTTCGAGAGCAGCCAGAGCCGAACCCTTGACGATCGGAATGTCGTCGCCGGGGAATTCGTTCTTGGTCAGAAGCTCGCGAACCTCGAGCTCGACCAGTTCGAGCAGCTCGGCGTCGTCGACCTGGTCGACCTTGTTCAGGAACACCACGATCGACGGCACGCCGACCTGACGGGCCAGCAGGATGTGCTCGCGGGTCTGCGGCATCGGGCCGTCGGCAGCCGACACGACCAGGATCGCGCCGTCCATCTGCGCGGCGCCGGTGATCATGTTCTTCACATAGTCGGCGTGGCCGGGGCAGTCGACGTGAGCGTAGTGGCGGTTGGCCGTCTCGTATTCGACGTGAGCCGTCGAGATCGTGATGCCGCGCGCCTTCTCTTCAGGGGCAGCGTCGATCTGGTCGTAGCGCTTGTATTCGCCAAAATACTTGGTGATCGCCGCCGTCAGCGACGTCTTGCCATGGTCGACGTGGCCAATCGTGCCGATGTTCACGTGAGGCTTGTTACGCTCGAATTTACCTTTGGCCATAATCGTTCTCCGTCTATTCTACCCGCTTGGGGGAAATTGTTATTCGCTCTTCAGATCCGGCACCGCGCAAGAGACGCGACGTCGGTGGCTAAGGAACCCTTACGCGTATTTCTTCTGGACTTCCTGGGCCACTGCGGTCGGGACCGGCTCGTAGTGATCGAACTGCATCGTGTAGGCCGCACGGCCCTGGCTCATCGAGCGCAGGTTGTCGACATACTTGAACATGTTGGCGAGCGGCACCATCGCGTTGATGACCACGGCGACACCACGTGCTTCCTGACCCTGGATCTGGCCACGACGACCGTTCAGATCGCCGATGACGCTGCCGACGTAGTCTTCCGGCGTCACGACTTCGACCTTCATGATCGGCTCGAGCAGCTGCACGCCAAGCTTGGGTGCTGCTTCACGGAAGCAGGCGCGGCCGGCGATTTCGAAGGCCAGAACGCTTGAGTCGACATCGTGGTAAGCGCCGTCGATGAGGGTCGCCTTGACGCCGATCATCGGGAAGCCCGCGAACGGACCCGAGGTCATGACGCTGTTGATGCCCTTTTCGACACCAGGGATGTATTCCTTCGGCACGGCGCCGCCGACGATCTTGGTATCGAACTCGAACTCGCTGCTGTCCGGGTTCGGCTCGAAGAGGATCTTGACGCGAGCGAACTGACCGGTACCGCCAGTCTGCTTCTTGTGCGTGTAGTCCTGCTCGTGCTTGCGGGTGATCGTCTCGCGATAGGCCACCTGCGGTGCGCCGACATTGGCCTCGACCTTGAACTCGCGACGCATGCGGTCGACGATGATGTCGAGGTGGAGTTCGCCCATGCCGGAAATGATGGTCTGGCCACTTTCCTCGTCGGTCTTGACGCGGAAGGACGGATCCTCGGCGGCCAGGCGGTGAAGGGCGAGGCCCATCTTTTCCTGGTCGTTCTTGGTCTTCGGCTCGATGGCAATCTGGATGACCGGATCGGGGAATTCCATGCGCTCGAGAATGACCGGATGCAGCGGATCGCTCAGCGTGTCGCCGGTGGTCGTGTCCTTGAGACCGGCAAGAGCAACGATATCGCCGGCAAAAGCCTCTTCGACGTCGGCGCGCGAGTTCGCATGCATCTGCAGCATGCGGCCGATGCGCTCTTTCTTGCCCTTCACGGTGTTGTCGACCGAGATGCCCTTGGTGAGCCTGCCCGAATAGATGCGCGCAAAGGTCAGCGAACCGACGAACGGGTCGTTCATGATCTTGAAGGCGAGCATCGACAGCGGCTCGTTGTCGTCGGCATGACGCTCGATCTCGGCGTCGGTCTTGGCATCGACGCCCTTGATGGCGGGAACATCGGCCGGCGAAGGCAGATATTCGACGACGGCGTCGAGCAGCGGCTGCACGCCCTTGTTCTTGAAGGCCGAGCCACAGAACATCGGGTAGAACTTGAC
>NZ_RZQT01000251.1:0-3219 GCF_003998485.1 Mesorhizobium sp. M7A.F.Ca.CA.001.04.2.1 | reverse complement strand
GTTTCTCAGCCTGCCGACCTTGCCCGCAACGGCAAGCAACAGCCTTGCAGATGTATTTCGGCTGACCCGGCGGCGCGGCATCCAACTCGGCATGTTGGCTATCCTTTTGCTGATGACGGGGCATTTTGCCGGCTCGGTCTATGTGCGTCCCTTCCTCGAACAGGTGACACTCCTTACAACCGGACCGATTGCCTTGGCTCTGCTCGGGTTTGGCATCGCTGCCGTGATCGGTAATGTTGCCGGCGGCCGCATGGCCGACACCAACATCCACATGGCCCTCGCAGTCACCGCGGCGTTGATGGCGGTTGCGGCACTTACTTTGGTGCTTTGGGGCTCGCATATCGGCGTTGCCTTCGGTTTCGTTACGCTGTGGGGTTTCGCCTTTGGCATGGCGCCGGTGGTGCTGCCGACCAATATGTCGCGCGCGGCGCCTGATGCGCTGGAGGCAGCGGGCAGCCTGATGGTCACCTCTTTCCAAATTGCCATCACCATCGGCGCGGTTGTCGGCGGCTATGTCGTGGACACCTATGGCGCGACTGGGCCTTTGACTCTGACTGCTATCCTTGCCGCATCGACCGCTGTCTTGGCGCTGCTGCAGCCTCGCAGCTGAACTTTGCAGCCGCCGACACAGTAGCCTCAAATCCTGCCGCCAGCGATGTTGCAGGCGCGATACACAAGTTGAGGCCGGGAACACGTTGCATCTTGCCGCAATCGAAGGCTAAGGACGCTCGGCTTCGGCCATTGGAGGGTGATCGACGATCAAGTCGCGCCCTTTTTGAGGAGATGACTGACATGAAGAAGTTTTTGTTTGTTGCCGTCGGCCTGGCGGTGCTTGCCGGTTCGGCTTGCTCGAAGGCGCCTGAGTGCACGGCGGAGATCGCAACCAAGAAGGCGCAGGACATGGCTGCAGCACTTCAGGAGGCGATCACCAAGGACCCGGCCAAGGCGGCTGATCTGACCGCCAAGGTCCAGGCGGTGACAACCAAGTATCAGGGCACCACGACGTTGGCCGACGCCTGCAAGGCCTATGACGAAGTGACGGCCGCGATCAAGGGCTGACACCCTGATTTGAGATCAAGGCCTAAGCGCCTGATTCGATGGGCTCAAGTGAGAGGGCGGTGACCGTTGGGTCGCCGCCTTTTTCTTCGGATTTTTCAGTTCGGCGCGATTTCAGTTCGGCGCGATGGAACCGACTTCGACCGCGTCGACCCGCTTCAGGCTCATGCCGATCACCGGCACCAATTGGTCGTTGACGCGCACGGCGATAGTCACCGTCATCGAATTGTCGTCAGGGATGCGAGCCTGCATGACGCCGCGCAGCTGGTTGCGGTTGATGGTGAAGACCACCTTGCGGGGATCGACGACGTTGCCGCCGATGATGTCGAGGCCGGAACCGGTCGCGCCACCCATGAAGCTGCCCTTGTAGCCCTCGCGGCCCTTGCGCTCGATCTTGGCCGACATTGGCTGGGTGAACATACCGACCCGGCAGCCGCCGTCGAGCGACATGCCGACCTTGCCGTCGGGCGTCGAGCCGGTGAAGCTGCAGTTGAACTTGGTGCCCTTGTACTTGCCGGCGACGATTTCGCCGGGACCGATCCACTTGCCTTCGGCAGACTGGAAGAACTGCTTGTCCGGCTCCGCCGCAGAGGCCACTCCGGCAATGCCGACGACTGTCGTAATCACCGTTGCCAGGGACAGGACGCTGGATAGAATTACGCTTTTCATCGACGACACCCGGCAACAAAGATGCTGTTTGGAACCGGTCTGACCATGAACAAGATTGGTTAATGCTTCGTCACCGCGGGGCCGCCGCAGAGCAGTCCGGTAACGATTCCGAATGCCCGGACACTCCAGCCCGGCTCACTTGCCGGAGGGGGTCGTTGCACCGTCTTTCCTGGTTGCGAACGATGTCAGCGCCGAGAGGAAGTCGCCCAATCCGGGACGTTTGGCGGCGCTGAAGGGCAGGGGTCGAGCCGTCTCCATCGCGGCGATGCCGATGCGCGCCGTCATCATGCCGTTGACGACGCCCTCGCCAAGCTTGGCCGAAAGGCGCGCGGCCAGGCCGTGGCCAACGATCTGCTGGACGAAACTGTCGCCGACCGCGATCGAACCGGTGACCGCCAGATGCGCCAGAACGCTGCGCGCCAGGCGGAAGAAACCCAGCGTTCCCGGCCGTCCGCCATAGAGTTCCGACAGGCGTCGAATGAGCCGCCCGGCCTCGAACACGACATAGGCAACATCGACCAGTGCGCGTGGACTGACCGCCGTCACCAGCGAGACGCGTTTGGCAGCTTCGAGAATCATCACTTTCGCCCTGGCATCGAGTGGTCCGAGAATTTCAGCCTCCGCCAGACGCACGAGATTGCCGCCGTCGATGATTTCGCCGCGCAATTCGGCCAGCGCGCGCCGGCCGGCCGCGGTCTCGGGTTTGGCCGAGACAAAGGCCGATAGTTCGTCGACGACCGATCGTGCCGCCTTGGGATCGTCGCGGGCGATCGCATCGAGCGCCCGCTTCTGCAGCTTTTCGACCTCGGCGAGGCGGGCGATCGCCAGGAATTCGCGAATCAGGATCACCACAAGCGCCAGCACGGCGATGGCGGCCATGCCGGCCGCCAGCCAGCCCAGCCACTCAGCGCGCGCAAAGAGGTCGCGTATGAGCTGGTCGGTCCACAGGCCGACCGCCAGCGAAACCAGCACGCCGAAGGCGCCGAAGAAGATGTTGCCGAGCAGCGAGCGTTTCCTGGGGGCGACGGCTGGTGGCGGCTCCGCGGCAATGATGTCGGGCTCGTCGAAGACATCGACTTCCGCCGGTATGACCATCGCGACATCGGTTTTCATCGCGCGGGGTTTGCGTTGGGTGTCGGCCTGGATGTTGCGCGGCTCAGGGGCCGCTTGTCTCGGTGGGGCTTCCGGTTCGATGCGGAATGCCGCCGGCTTGCGGGGCGCGGTCATGCCAGATGATCTCCGATCAGGAACTGCAAGGCACGGTCGAGCCTGATATGCGGCAGCGACAGCGTGACGCCTTCGGCCGTGCGTTCGAGCTTTGGGGGACGGAAACGGACGAAGCGGATTGCAGGGTCCGCGGAGTCCTGCCTGTGATCGGCTCCCGAAACATCGAAAACCGCATCAATATTCTCCGGTAAGTCACCGGGAAATATGGCTGTTTCAGTTCTTCCATCGAAGGTTTCGCCGTTGATCTTCTCACCGGCTATCGGCGTG
>NZ_RZQT01000250.1:0-3299 GCF_003998485.1 Mesorhizobium sp. M7A.F.Ca.CA.001.04.2.1 | reverse complement strand
GT
The DNA here is from genome assembly GCF_003998485.1 of Mesorhizobium sp. M7A.F.Ca.CA.001.04.2.1. NCBI lineage: Bacteria > Pseudomonadati > Pseudomonadota > Alphaproteobacteria > Hyphomicrobiales > Phyllobacteriaceae > Mesorhizobium > Mesorhizobium sp. M7A.F.Ca.CA.001.04.2.1. Next base: position 3,297 of record NZ_RZQT01000250.1, on the reverse strand, counting down.
CCAGCGTCGAGAACGGCGCCTGCACCAGCCGCAGCCGACCACCCGACTGCACTTCCAGATCGCGCCCGGCCGCAATGGCATCCGGATCGCGGTCGATCGCCACCACGGAGGCGCCTGTCGCCAGAATGGCCCTGGTGTAGCCGCCGGCGCCGAACGTGCCGTCGATGATGAGGTCGCCCTGCGCCGGCGCCAGTGCTTCGAGCACTTCGGCAAGGAGGACCGGAATGTGGCGGGCCGATCCGCCAACGGCGTGCCCATTTACGGCGCGAGGAAGGTCATCGCCGTGGCCTGCCGTCATTCCGGTCGCTCCCCAGGCTTCGTCCCCTGCCGAAGCTGCAAAAGCCGTGCCCGCGCCTGCGCCCCATAGGCGGCAAGCCGTCCCGGCTCCCAGATCTGAAAGAAATTGCCGCGCCCGACAAAGGCCACTTCCGACGAGATGCCGGTGTGTTCGCGAAGGAAATCGCTCATCGTGATGCGGCCGTCCTGGTCGAGTTTCAAGAAGGTTCCGTCGCCATGGCAAAAGAATGACATATCGTCCGCCGTCTGCAGGAAGGGATCCTCGAGCGCTATGCGCTGCTCGTAGCGGTCGAGCAGGTCGAGCCCGCCGACATCCATCGCCGGCAGGTCCAGGCAGCGCAGCGCATAGAGTTCCGAATAGCCGCGCTTCTGCACGACGGCACGGAAATGCGCGGGAACGGACACCCGCCCCTTCGCATCGATCCTGCTCACCGTGTTTGACAGAAACCGGTCCATTAAACGCTACAGCCGCTTGCGCCGCCGCACCCCTCTGCATCTTGTCGCACGCGCCGCCGCAGCGCGTTCCCTGCCCCGTATCAGCGTCGTCCGCACAGGCAAAAACCAGCAAACGCGCAGCCGCCGCGGCTGCCCGATTGGCGTACGCTTTACCCTGACACGGAACGAAGGCTTTGATGTCTGGATGGGATATCATGGGGCACTATGGGCGTCAACGGGAATAGGCTTCACAAACACGCGCGCCCCGACCAAAGAGAGCAGCCGTGACGACACGTCTCGTCTTTATGGTCTATTAAGCCTAACGAAGCGTTTAGAGCCGCCTGGCCCAACCGGACGCGCCTTGCCGCGAGCCGCTGCCGGGCATAGCGTCTCGCCACATCCAGCCGGTCACCAACAGGGTCTGAAATTTGATGTCTGAAACAGCAAAGTCACGCGCTGCAGCGCTTCCTCACCTGCGTCGCAGCGGGCTTGCCATGGGCGATTCCATTCCCCTGCCGCTGACCATGGCCGCCATCTTTCATGCGCCCGGCGACGCCACCGGCTTCAACCAGTACGGGCGATTCAGCAACCCGACCTGGGACGCGGTCGAGCATATGCTGGCCCATCTGGAGGACGCGCCCTGCGTCGCGTTCCCTTCCGGAATGGCGGCAATCTCGGCGGCGTTTTTTGCCGTGCTCAAGGCCGGCGACCGTATCCTGCTGCCATCGGACGGCTATCACACGACACGAGCGCTGGCCGAGCGCTTCCTCAAGCCGCTCGGCATCACCTATGATGTCAGGCCGACTTCGACCTTCCTTGATGGCGGCTTCGATGGCTATCGGCTGGCATTTGTCGAAACCCCTGCCAATCCGGGGCTGGATATCTGCGATATCGCCGCCGTTGCCGATGCTGTCCACAAAACCGGCGCGATTCTTGTGGTCGACAACACGACCATGACCCCTTTCGGCCAACGACCGCTCGACCACGGCGCCGATATCGTCGTTGCCGCCGACACCAAGGCACCCAATGGCCATTCCGACGTGCTGTTCGGCCATGTCGCCAGTCGCAATGCCGATATCATCGCCGCCGTGACCGGCTGGCGCGAAGTTTCCGGCAGCATTCCCGGTCCGTTCGAAGCTTGGCTGGTGCACCGCGGCCTGGAGACACTGGATGTGCGCTTCGATCGCATGTGTTCCTCGGCGGAAGTCATCGCGCGGCGGCTGCAGGGCCACAAGGCAATCAGTGGCCTGCGTTATCCCGGGCTGGAAGGCGACCCGTCGCACAACCTAGCCCGCGCCCAGATGGAGCGCTTCGGCTTTCTCATCTCTTTCGAACTCGCCTCGGAAGACAAAGCCGAGGACTTCATCAACAATTGCGACCTGATGCAGGCCGCGACATCCTTCGGCGGCGTCCACACCTCCGCCGAGCGGCGCCTGAAGCGAGGCGATGCGGTCTCCGCCGGTTTCGTCCGCCTCTCGGTCGGCTGCGAGCCGGTGGAAGAGCTCTGGAAAGCGATCGAGACGTCGCTGGACGGGATCAGCGGCTCCCGGCTCGGATGAACGGCCGGACAGGCTTGAATCAACAGGCGCGCCCGAGGGCGCAGCCTGCTGATCTCAAGAGATTTCTCTTGATATCGGGGGAGAGAAATTGCCAGCTGGCCTGTAAGCCGGGTTCTGTATGGCCCTCGTCCCTTGCGAGGCGAGAACGTGGCGGCCATTCATCTTGGGCGCATGTTGCCATGCGCCTCACGCAACCTACCCGGACGGTGAGCCGGAAACAGCCCTCGAGGGTTTCCCCTCGCACCGTCCCTATTCGGTCTTGCTCCCGGTGGGGTTTACCGTGCCGCTCCTGTTGCCAGTCGCGCGGTGGGCTCTTACCCCACCCTTTCACCCTTGCCCCGAATCCGGCAAGCCGGATCGTGGCGGTTTGCTTTCTGTGGCACTTTCCCTGGGGTCGCCCCCGCCGGCCATTAACCGGCACCGTGTTTCCATGGAGCCCGGACTTTCCTCACCCACGACCTTTCGGCGTTTGCGGGTGCGGCCGCCCAGCCAGCTGGCAGAGCGTATAAAGGGGTTCACGCCCGAAAACGCAAACGAAAAAGCTGACTTATGCGGGCGATCCAAGCGCAGCCATCTGCACCTTGACCTTGCCGCAATAGGCTGCCGACACGGGGTTCATCCGCGTTGCGGCGTGCCCGGCATTGTATTTCAGAATGGTGCCGCAGGTCGTGCCGCCACCGAGGCTCCGTGCCATGGCAAGGTATTTCATGCCGTATTTGATGTTGGTGTCGGGATCGAACAGGCCCTTGGCGGAGCCGCTATAGCCCATCATCCGAGCCGTGGCCGGCTTGATCTGCATCAGGCCGATCTCGCCGGCGCTGCCGACGATGTTGGGCCGGTAGTTGCTCTCGATCTTGATGACCGCCGAGGCGAGCGACACGGGCACGCCTTCGATCGCCGCATAGCGGGCAACGATTGCGGAATACTGGCCGCTGCTCGCCACCGCGGCCGTCGACTCCGCCGCGTTCCTGAGGCCGATCGATGCCGTTCTCGTCATGTCGACGGT